>JABWAS010000020.1 GCA_013360865.1 Candidatus Paceibacter sp. | reverse complement strand
GGGAGGTAAAAAACTTACACAAAAATGCATCTGGACTCTGATTTACACTGATGTTTCAATAAGGTGAAATTACATGGCGATGAATGATATCAAAAGCATCTTAGAAACGGCTATTTCAGAAGAAGTGAAGGCAAGTCGATTTTACTCCAATTTTGCATTCCAGATGGAAGATAGGGGTGCGCGCTTAAAATTTGAGGTCATGGCCGCCATTGAGTTAAGGCACTACGAATATCTTCTGTCGTATTATCAGGAGAAATTTCAGCAAACACCCGTTTTGCAAGAATCCGGAGAATGGAAGATTGTCCGGCCTGAAACGCCGTCCATAACGGCATCATTTGGGGAGGCTATTAAGATTATTGTGGACACAGAATGGAGGGCGTATGAATTTTATAAAAAGGCCTTCGAAATCTCAACCGATGAGAACGATCGAAAGATCTTTAAAACGCTTGCTGATATGGAATTATCCCATTATGAACAATTCAGGACAGAATATAATTATCTGACAGAAAGCACAATCCGTTTTGCCAGCGAAGATATCCCGTGGATGATGGAAGTATATTAACCAAAATCTGGATAAGGCATTGTGTAAGGCAGAATATTATTGGAGCCGTTGCAAAGAATTTGAGGAAAAATATGAGGAGTTAAAAAGGTGTATGGAATAGTATCTGCACTAAATGAATCAAAAGAACTTTTTGAATTTTTGTATTGACTTTTTTTTGGAAATGTTTTAAATAGTAAACGTTTAAAAAAATAAACGTTTGCTATTATAAACAATAAGCTCTCATACCTCAAAGAGAGAGAGCCTTTCCTTCCGCAAACAACCGAATAGCGGGAGGAATTATTACAAGAAAAGGAAAAATGGATAGGAACATCGCTTACTGGTTTGCTGTTCATACGAGATCTCGCCATGAAAAGCAGGTTGATTCGTTTCTAAAGGAAAAATACATTGATTCATTCCTTCCCCTTATCAAAACATTAAGCCGCAGAAGAGACAGAAGGGCATTTGTTAACTTGCCTCTCTTTCCTGGATATCTGTTTGTAAATATACCATTAGATAATGTATTTGATGTAATAAGCACAAGAGGTGTGGTAAGAATAATTGGTACTGACCCTCTTACACCGACACCTATTCCAGAGAAACAAGTAAATGATATAAAAATACTGGTAAGTAGTAACGTTAAACTGGATCCTTATAAATATTTACAAAGCGGTACAAAAGTGCGAGTTAAGTCTGGTCCTTTAATGGGGTTAGAGGGTATTCTTTTAAAGAGAAAAGCAAACTACCGGGTGGTTGTTTCGGTAGATTTGTTACAAAGGTCTACGGCGGCGGAAGTTTCAATAGCCGATATCGACTCGATTGATTGAGAAAGAGTAACGGTTTAATGTGCCGCAGAGTTTGCAGAAATTGCAAGTAGAGTAATAGGCAAAGCGCTGTCCTGCTGTTGCGTGTTTTGATTAGGATTTAATCGGTAAAATAATATTAAGTTATTTGTATTATGTAAGTTACATTAATAGTAGCTATGTAACTGAGAGGGACATACTCCCTAATCACCTTACACTTCAAACCGTTCCTATCGCTTTAATTAATACTGTTTCTATTTAATCCTGTAAACAAATATCATGGCCAACCAGGAAGAAATCACACAATATAACATCCTCCAATCAATTGAAAGCGGCGAGCAGATATCCCAACGCCAGCTTTCCTCGCAATTACTTAGTGAATTCCGGAATCCTTATTTATCAATTGAATAGGTAATAATTACAACCGTGCCCGAGAAACAGTATCTAATACTGCTTGATATAGATGTAAGGAAAAGACATTATCACATTACTGAGTCTGGCAAGATTACAAAATTTGTTGTCCAACTGGAGGTAAAAACGGGTGGTGTATGGAAAGAAGTAATACGTTATGATTGCGTGCATGATTTTGCACACAAAGATTGTTATAATATTAAAGGGCAGTGCAGAAAGATAAATCTTTACCTCGATTATGGAGATGCATTAACTTTAGCAGATGATGATATCAATGAAAACTGGGAAATTTATAGGGAGAAGTTTTTAAGAGGAGATATCCCATGATAGACAAAAAGAGATTTGTAGAGAAAAACGGCATGCTTGTTAAGGAATTTGACAGATATGTTCTGGAGTACCCTGAATTTGCTAACAAGATACCCGACAATGCCCTTGTTGTTATGCAAATGGAAGGTGATGAGGAATTTAACAACTGGGCAAGAAAAACAGCACAAAGTATAGCCGAAAAAGATACACCCCTTGTGTATATAACGATCACTGAATTAAAACCGGTCCGCTCACGGATAGAGAAATTAAAGCTTGAATTAGTTGGTTGAAGCTTATTGCTTGTCAATCTGTTAGCTAGAGAACGGATATTCATGTTTCTGCATTTTGAGACGCAGTATGTGCAAGTCATAAAAGGAGGTCATAAATGACTGTTATGTCACCAAAATTGGGTGAGGTTCTGGTCAAAACAACGCATTCAAAAAACACTATGAAGAGATTAAAGGACAGTGGATATAAGCCAATTTCTCCTTTTACTACTTGAAGGTCTTTCTAAACTTCAGTTTGTTGAGAAGGTAGATATTCAGACAGAGGTATTTGTCCTTAAAGGCCGAGCAATATTAAAGAACAATCGTTTTTTACAGAGATATTAAAAATTGCTCTAACAGGAAAAATACATAACCTTGAACAGTGAACCTTGAACTTATAAAAATGAAAAACTTAACCTTTTTACCCATTTTCTCATCAGCTTGAACTGTTTGAACTATTTTAATCCGTTTCATACTTTGCTTTCTGATTGACCATTTAACGAATTTAATCTTTGTCGTAACAGTTTAGTTTTTGAAAATGTCAATAGTTGAAAAATGCCTTTGCGTCAATTTTTATGTAGAGGCAATTCATGAATTGCCTCTACAGGGTAAAATAATCGCCTCGTTAGTGGATATTTTCAAAAAACTAAAATGCTACCAAGGACTGTTAATCTGAAAATGATCGGTACAGTTGGTGTTATTAGATTTGCATGGACAAAAGGCTTAATAAAAGAACCAATCCATGAGATAAATAAGTTACGGATGAACGGCTTCTGGATAAGTGAGAAAATTATCAAACAGTTTGAAAAAGATATAGAGGGTAAGATGTCGTCTTGATTTTTGAGAAATCTTGCCTGCTTGTATAAGAATTTGCAGGGGGAAGATATAATGCCAGACAATAAAAATAATTTGCTAATTTAAAAACAAAATCGAATTATGATGGAAATGAAATAACACTGTCAGAAGCATTAGAGATCAGGAAAAATTTGATAAAAGATATTAATGTATTAAGTGATAAATTAAACGAATCTGCATATGTGAAAATTATTCACAAAGAAGGAAGAGATATCATAAAAGAGCCGAAACAAAAATTTAATGATGTTTATCAAAACTATGAAAATTTACTAAAAAAACTAAGAAAGCTAAATCAAGAAATTCATAGGATTAATCATACTGAAACTGTTAATTTTAAGGAATAACCCTGCCAGAAATTTTGTAACACTTTAGCTTTTTGGAAATCCAATATATAAAATACCATGTAACCCCGTTAGGGGTGGTCTGTTTGTAGCTCAATAAAAGTTGCCAGGGTAAATAGCTCCGTAGGAGCGGCCTGTATGATTCATAGAAAAACCGGCCGCTCCTGATGGAGCTAAACCTATACGGCGTTCTCTTATCTACAAACAGGTCGCTCCTATGGAGCTTGTAAATAATACTTTTTCAAAAAACTAAATTGTTACGAAATTTTTCGAGCAATTGACAATATATCGTGCAAAGCACTAACACTTTTAACAGTATGAATAAAGGAGACAGGGGAGCAAGAGCGAAACTACTGTGAAGTAGGATAGCCCGAAACCCAATAGCGTAAATTGGGAGTGGAGACGTCAATTATCCACTTTAAACTAAGTTTGACAAGTGCTTGGAACACTCGGGTTCGATTCCCTATTTTACAACTTACTATTTCTTCATTACCATTTACAAATTTACATAATACCACTTACAAGATGGCTCCGCGTCTCCTTATTGACAAAAGGAATCTTATGAGAAAGGGAATTGAAACTGGCGAAATTTGGAGTATCACCTTTTCAATATTCTATAGAGGAAATCAAAGAGGAACTAGCCCGTGGGTAATCTGTGGGTTTGCAACACATCTCCCCTTATACTACTCCATAGAATAGGACGGCTTGAGCTTTTAACTACTTTGTGCGAAAAGCTTGTAATTCCAAAAGGAGAGAATATCAAAAATAGGAGTAAATATTATGAGTAAAGAAACAGAAACTTTAGTTGAAGAAAGGAAAAAAAGAAGAAAAATACCAAAAGAACTTATCTATGAAATGACGAGAGGAAGTCCAATATATTACAGAGATTATGATAAGGTTTTGGCTGGCGGAAAAACACTGGAGGAGGTTAGGGGAAGCAGTGGGTTGCAATCATATCTGATTACCCTTATTTTAAATCTTTTATTGTCAAAATTAAGTGGTAAATATGTGGTCTTATCGAACGAGGTGGGGTTTAAATTTCCTCCAAAAAGCCGGAGGAATCTGGATATTGCGATTTTTGAGAAAGAAAAAGTAAAGGATTCTTTGCTTAAGGACGAGTATATTGCAGTTCCGCCCAAGGTTGTTATTGAAGTAGATACAAAAGCTGATTTAAAAAAATACGGTGATGTTACTCATTATATAAACGAAAAAACAGATGATTTGCTTGGTTCGGGGGTAGAAAGGGTAATATGGGTGCTTATGAAGGAACGAAAGGTTATGGTCGCGGAAAAAGGCAAGAGGTGGTTTATCACCGATTGGGATGATGAAATAAATTATATTGAAGACATAAAATGCTCCATAAATCAATTGTTGAAAATGTAAATTTGCAGGAAACCGCTTCTTACAAAATTGATAAAATAGTAACATTTTAGTTTTTTGAAATAAAATCTGCCTGTAAAGGGTATGATTTGTAGTGGCAAGGCGTGCCTTGCCACTACAAAGAAAATGTTCTATTCATGTTATATAACAGGCACACGTGAACATCTTTTTCAAAAAACTAAAATGTTACATAAAATATTGAAAGTCTTTTAAGCGGCATTCACAGGCAAAGAGAAAGAAGATATGTAAGGGCCGGGGTTCACCTGAAAATTATGGTATAACCACTAAGAATACTAAGGACGCAAAAATCACAAGGATGGGAAAATGTAGGGGCTGAAAATCTTCAACCCCTACGTTGCGTACGGACTATTGTAATAATTATTGATTTTCATATCCCTTTGTGACCGTTAGGTCATGGACGTTTCATTATAAGTGGAGATGCCGGTCTTGGGTATTTTGATGAATTCAAAGTCAAATAATAGGGTGATATTATGAAAACAGAAGAAATTAAGATAAAATATCCAGTGGGTTTGGAACATGCAATTCACATGACAAAGGATGAACTGGAACAGCATATATGCTTGATGGCTGCATTGAAGATGTTTGAACTTGGAAAGATATCATTGGGCAAGGCTGCTGAGCTTGCAGGAATGTCGCGTAGGGGAAGATGTAAAGTATGCAAAAGAGAAATAAGTTAGTATGAAGATTATATGGACAAAACATGCTGAAGAACGACAGAAGGAATGGGAGAAAAGGCTTGGAGTTACAAGACAGGAAGTGGAAGATTTGGTAAACTATCCTGAACAAATTGTTCCTGGCGACATGGATGCGCTTGTTGCGCAGACAAAAACTCGTAAAGGTTTATTGCGAGTTCCTTTTGTAGAAATCGAAGGGAAGAGAAAACTTTTGACTGTTTATTGGACCAGTAAAATAGAGAGATACTGGAAGGAGGAAAAAGAGAATGCGGATAAAATATGATAGCGAAGCGGACGTTCTCCTCTTTATTCTTCGTGATGACCCTCCGGTGGATGCGATTGAGGAGCCAGGTGGGGTCATTGTGGTCAGTGTGGAATTTCTGAATGCGTCGGTACGCCGGTTAATCCAGTCAGGTGAAGTCAGTATTACTCTCCAATCTAAAAAAGTTGCTATAACATGATCCTGGGACTTTGAATAGTATTTTGAAACAAGCAAAATTGAAAGAGGTTAAGCAGCATGCACCGTTTCCTTATTGTGATCGAAAAAGCAAATGATAACTTATTCTGCATATTCATCTGATTTACCGGGATGCGTGTCTATTGGCGCAACTCATGGTGAAATAGAGCAAAATATGTATGAAGCCATTGAATTGCATTTGCAAGGTTTGAAAGAAGATGGGTTATCTATCCCTAAGTCGACTTCCTTTGCAGAGTATATTGCCATCAGATAAAATTTCGGTACAGGTACTTCCACTAACACAGCACAAATGGATAAATCCCAAATGCTGTTTTTCCCAAAGACTCCTGATGCTACAGAGGACACTCTCTTTTAAAAACAGCACCGACCTCTGACCTCCGACCTCTGCCATAACGAACCTCTGGATAATATGAAAATTGAATCAGCTAAGGATTTGCGAGTGTATCAGAAAGCTTATGCACTTGCTATGGAACTGTTTGAACTTTCTAAAGAATTTCCCTGTGAAGAGCGTTTTGTTTACCCTGTTAAATAAAAGAGCAATGATTCCTTTTGTTATCAATCTTTAAACTTCAATATATAGGAAAATTAGGCACAATCGATATTTTATTATTAAACAGGGCGGGCAGATCAAATACGCCAATCATCAAGATCGGTTTGCACTAACTCCAGCCCTGTTAAATAGCATTGGATTAAGTGTGTTTTATACATACGTTTTGCAGAGTCTGAAAGATCATGTTTGGAAAAATGATTAACAATCCTGATTCTTTTCTAATTCATATGGAATGAAGTCAGACCTCAGACCTCCGACTTCTGACCTCTTATTATGATAATCAAAATGAGATAGAAAAAGATATCGTGGAAAATGATGATGAGGATTCTCTAAGGAATATTATTAGATGATAAAGCTGTATCTTAATGAAGATGTCCCGGAAGCTATCGCTGTGGCATTGAGATTAAGAGGATATAAGGTTAGAAACGATATAATTTGGTTAAGTAATTGGGTTACATGACGTCGTCTTAATTTTTTAGAACGTATCAAAAAAATATCAATAATAGAGAAACTGAAGAATGGATTAGAGAGATTTTTGCTGATTAGATGTGTAGGTTGTCAACTTGTAGGCTTGTTAGCTTGTCAGCCTGTTTTGCCCTTTGCTTGTTTTCTGCTTACTCCCTACTGCCTACTATTTACTCTTCATAAAAAAGCATCATCCTATAAAAGCTAACAGACATGTTATACTCACAGCGTGAGCTACAAAACATATTAGAAAATTATTTTAAAGAAATCGCTGATACTTATGGAGTCGAAATGGCCTTTCTCTATGGCTCATGGGCAAGAGGATACCCAAAAGAATCTTCAGATGTAGATATTGCTATTGTCTTCTCTGAAACAGATGATGAAGATGAGGTTTTTGGGAAGATAACAGATATAACACTTTCTTTAATGGGAAAAATAAAGTTAGAGATAAATATCATCCCGGTCTTTTTGGATTTTAGAAAACCTATACTCTATTATAATGCAATAGTCCTTGGGATACCCGTATTTATCAGAGATCAAAACAGGTATGCAGCTTTACTCAACGAAGCTATATTTCAGATGGAAGATTTTAGTATATTTGGCACACGATGGCAGCTGGAGATTGCGGAGAAAAATCTGGTGGAGTTGAGACATGCCGGAGTTTAGATATGCGAGAGGGAGAATAGAAGAGTCCCTCCAATTTCTGACTGAGGAGATAAAGGAATTTAACTTAGAGTATGCAGATAAAACATTACATGCATATCAGGAAGACAAAAAACTCCAGAAATTAATTCAATTGATTTTGGAACGGGAAAAGAAGAAACGGTAAAATATGAAAGGTCTTTTAAGCAACATTCGTAGGCAAAGAAAGAGATAGAAAAAGGGGAGGTCTTATATAATGGATAACGAAATGACAATGGAAAGGAATTAAATGGAGGAACCCCCAAAGGGTGAGGATTGGCACAAAAGGCTGTTGCTGGATATGAGCTTTAATTAGGCCTTACACCACTTTTTGGAACATACAGGTAGGAGCCATCTCCTGACGGCGATTGGCAATTCACAACGGATTGCACGCGTCACAGGTCGCCAACAGGAGTTGCCTCCTACCTGCATAACTTTGAATTTCCTTAACGTTGAATATAGGCGAAAGACCTCCTGTAATTTCAAGGGAATTATATAGCAAACTTTTAACGTTTCTGGGTTTTAGATATGCAGTAAGGCAGGTTTACGATTTTGAGCTGGATGAGAAAAGGCTAGAGGCCTTGTTAGTCCATTTTGAACCTGTATTAGGTCATTTTTGAATCACAGGTACCTATAACAAAACGTCAGGAGGAGGGGAACAAAAATTGTATGTAAATGGTCAGCTGGTGAATACCGAGTTCCACCCGGCGGGGAATACGATTGTGCCGTTGACCGCGTATTCAGGCATGAGGATCAGGTATTCAAGGGTGAATGCGGGGTATTTCAACGGCATTCTTGACAACGTTTGCCTCTATAATCGCGGCCCTGAGCGACCAGGAGGTGATGGACATTTATATAATAGCCCATGAAGCCTTCAACGGCAAAGATGCAGTAAGCCGGCAGTGAGTGGAATGACGTCACGCTGAGCGAAGCAGAAGTGGTAACGATAGTAAACATCTTAAATAAGGTGAATGTAATAGCCATTGCGAGCGGCAGCGAAGCAATCCTACCAGAGTGACTCCGTCGTGAGATCAATCGAACGATTGCTCCAGGCTGATACCCTCGATGGCAACTTTCTTTAAGCGTTTACTATTGATTTCATTGTCGATATTTTTCAAAAAGCTAAACTATTGAGAATTTTTTATTTTTTATATTGACTTTTTTCTTAGAAATGTTTTAAATACTAAACGTTTAAAAAATTAAACGTTTGCTATTATAAACAAAGATCAATCTCACATATCTCTCAATAGAGAGACCCTCAGTTCTTCCCCGCAGATTTATAACCTGCGGGAAGAATTTATTATGCTACATTGCTACAACCAAGATATCACCTACGCAAGCGTAGTGACAGGAAAAAGTCAACAAGGACATAATTCAAAGAAACGAAAAGCATCACCCCTCATGGAAAAGGAATTTGCATTTAAAGTAAAAAAGCAACGCATTGGAAGATGTCGCTTCTGTAGTAAAAATTTTTTTTCCAATGGAGCATATAGACCTGTAATTGTTTAAGAATAATGCCTTATTTGCTTCTAATATCTTTTGGAATTTACCATACGAAAATCTGATACATGAAAACTCTGGGAATCCATATAGGGCATGACAGCGGCAGTTCTTTAATAATTGACGGGCAAATAGTGGCAGATGTATCAGAAGAGAGGTTTGTCCGGATAAAACATTATGCAGGGTTGCCGGTAAATTCTATACATTTTTGCCTGACTGCTGGAAAAATCTCTTTTGATGAACTTGATTTCATTGCCATATCGAGTGAAATAACCGATCCCAAGCTTAAAACACTCCTTAACTTATCAGATGAACGCTTTCATCAAATTATAACAAATAACCTGCCTCAAATCTCCTTTGGTACAAGAGTAAAAAACATAATCAAAAATAGAACGACGTATCACGAGTCCCCTCCACTTTACATGAATTTTTATAATCTTGCGCCAAAGACCAAAGTAATCAAAGTAGATCACCATGTATCTCACGCATCAACTGCCTATTATACTTCGGGTTTTCAAGACTGTTTAATAATCACTTGTGATGGAGTTGGAGATGGAACCTCCGTGGCTGTTTGGAATGGTTCTTGTGGAAATATAAAGGAAATTAAAAGATATGGCACATCGGGTTCTTTTGGATGGTTCTATAGCTTAGTTACTGAGGCATTAGGATGGTGGGTAGGTGACGGAGAAGGGAAGACCATGGGTCTTGCACCTTATGGCGATAGAAAAGCTGTCCTTGATAAAGCAGTTTTCCTTCATTACTTACCACGCTATCAAAACGGAGAAATCACAAAAGGGGTGGATTTTGGCGCCGTTAAATATTTTAAAGAATTTGATGCTTTTCATTGGCATTTTCCCGATGCAATAAAAATACAAAAAGTAGTTCAGGGTTATGGGTCGGAAAATGTTGCAGCTGAAGCACAGGAGTTACTCGAAGAATCATTATTGAGCTTTATCAGATACTGGATTAAAAAAGAGAATTCAAGGAACCTGGCGACTGCAGGCGGGGTATTTTTAAATGTTAAATTAAATCAAAAAATAATTGAGGATAACATCGTAGAAAATTATTATATTTTCCCCAACGCAGGGGATGCCGGCCTTGCATTAGGGGCAGCTTTGCACGTATCGAAAAAATTTTCTAAAGAAAATACTACGCAAAAGATCGATCATATTTACTGGGGTCCCTGTTATAGCAACGACGAGATCGAATCTATCTTAAAAGAAAGAAACCTTTCCTATAGAAAAAGTGACAATATTGCCCAAGAAGCGGCAAAGGCATTGGCCGGGCAGAAAATAATAGGCTGGTTCCAGGGAAAGATGGAGTCGGGTCCCAGGGCTTTAGGTGGTAGATCCATTTTATTCGATCCTGGCAAACCAGAAAACAAAGATATTATAAATATGCGGGTAAAGTTCAGGGAGCCTTTCAGGCCCTTTTGCCCTTCCATCATGGAAGAATATGCCCACGAATATCTCTCCACTTCTTATAAAGACCGGTACATGATAAGTGCCTGTAATGTAAAAAATGATAAAAGGAACGTTATTCCGGCGGTAACGCACGTAGACGGAACCTGCAGGCCACAATTGATTTCACGACAGACAAATAGAAGGTTTTGGGAATTGCTCGACAACTTTCGACAATATACAGGTGTGCCGGTAATCCTTAATACATCCTTTAATATCAAGGGAGAACCTATTGTTTGCAGTCCGAGAGACGCCGTCAAATGTTTTTTTGATACAGGGCTGGATCTTTTGTGCATAGGAGATTTTATTGTAAGCAAATAAGAGTAAGATTTGTTTTTTTTGTGAGGCAGTTTTCAAGTGCGCGATATTCTTAAAAATTACTTTGAAGGGCGAGTGGACGTCGCTTTTGCCTTCCTTTTTGGATCGGCGATAAGGGGCAAAATTCGGAAGGAAGGTGATGTGGATGTCGGTGTATACTTTTGGCCTGAAAAGGATATTGAATGGGAAGCATTTGGTAAAGTTTATCCGGGAGAAGCAAGAATAGGTCTTGATTTAGAAAGGATATTAAAAAAGGAAGTCGATCTCATCGTGCTTAATAGAGCACGCTCTATTCTTGCAGATGAGATTGTAAGAAAAGGGCATCCTATAATAATCAAAGATAAAGGGCTGTTTATGGATTTTTTATGTATTGTCAGTGACGAGGCAGAATATGTAAGGGATTGGTTATCGACATATTATCTGGAGACAAGGCTTGTCTCGGGAAGATAAATTAAAGCTTATTCCTCATGTAACTTATTTGGAAAATGAAATACAATTTCTTTCAAAATATAAGAAAGAAGTTGATTGGAAAGTTTATCAATCCGTGAGGGAAAAAAGATTGGAAATAGAGAGGTGGATTGAATGTCTCATCAATGCCACCTTAGATATATCAAAGATGCTCACGACTTTGCAAGGTGAGGAAGTTCCTGAAACGTCAAGGGAGATACTTTTCAAAATAGCTTCCCGTGTCTATAAGGAAGAAAATAAAGCAGAGACCTTCTCTCAGTTTGCCAAAATAAGAAATACCCTTGCCCATCGATACCTTGATATAAGGTGGCAAGATATAAAAATGTTCCTTCAGATAGCTTCTAAGATATATCCACCATTTTTAGAATATGTAAAGCATGAAATTGAATCGTAAAATTGACTGCTATTTACTGCCTATTAAATACAAACAACTAACAGCTGGAAAAAAATGACCTCTGAAATATACAAAAAAATCGGAACAAACTCGATTTACAATCTCATCCGTAGGTTTGTCACACTTCCTATAGGATTAATTCTACCTCCTATAACAATTAAATATATTGGAGTGGAGGGATATGGCATATGGGTTTTGATACAGACACTCATAACATATACCTCTCTTATGGATATGGGTTTAAGCCCTGCTATTACAAAGTATACGGCTGAATATGAGGCACGTGAAGACCATTTTAAGATTCTACAAATCTTCAATACGCTATTTGTTGTGTATGTGGTTTTATGTTTTATATTGTTTGTCATAGTATTCTCATGCGGTGGGCTGATTATAGATTTATTTATCAAATCTACTAAGATATCGAAAGAAACTGTATTTTTTGTGCTGATTACATCGAGTTTGGTTTTTTGCTGTAATATGGTTTTTAGTGTGTACTCTTCTTTTCTCAATGGTATGCAAAGAATGGACATAACAAATAAGATTGGCAGTATATCATCTATAAGTAATTTCATCTTTTCGATTGTATTTTTATATCTTGGCGGAGGAATTAAAAGCCTCGCTGTTGCAAGTGGAATATCCTGCATAATTACTTCCACTATGTACATACATGCCAGCAAAAAAATCGCACCCTATTTAGTTTTTAATCCTTTCCTGTTTAGTTTTAAAACAATAAAAGAGATTTGGGGATTTAGTAGTTATGGTGCTATGGGTAATCTGGTAGCAATGATACATTTTCAATCGGACAAACTCATTATAAGCTATTTTCTTGGTGTAAACAGTTTAGCCTTTTATGACATTGCTCACCGATTGGTATTTTTTATCTGGGGGCTATGTGGCTCCTTGATTACCCCTATTATGCCTGCAATATCTCATACCCATGCAAAATATGGATCGGAAGGATCGAAAGAAGTTTTTCAAACAATCTTTAAATATACAACATTAATTGCTTGTCCTTTATTTTTGTTCGTTTCTGTCTTTGCAGACAAACTAATACTTGTCTGGTTAGGTACCGGTTATGGGAATGCAATTTCTGTTCTAAGAGTTTTATCTCTAGCATACTTTCTCAATATACTTTCTGGGCCTGGTGCGTCAATTTTAACTGGTATGGGGTTCTATAAGATTCCATTTCATGGGGGAGTGATTACTGCTATAACTACAATTTTGTTGTGCCCAATTCTTATTATAAAATTCGGCATTTTAGGAAGTGCAATTGGAATTATGTCGGCTTATGGAATAGGAGTTTTTTATCTATTTATTCAATTACAAAAGGTCTTTGATACTTTCTCAATACCTCGCATTTTATATAATTCATTAGTATTTCCGGTAGTAACAAGTATGTCCATTTTTCTTGCAACAAGCACCTTAATAAAATATTTCGTTATCAACAAATACTTTGAATTAATACCTGCCTGTATATCCCTTTTAATTGCATATTGTTTAATAACTTTTAAAGATAGAAGGTATCGTGCTATATGGGAATCTATTTCTGCTATTCGTTTATAAAAGTTCAAAATTGAATATTAGGGAAAACCATGCACAAAGAAAAAGTTCTAATTATTAAGCTAGGTTATTCAGAAACCCTGGATGGTGAGATCGGGATGATAACGAGCCTGGGGGATGTACTTAGGAGCACCGTATTGCTGCATCTTTACAAAAATGCCCATGTTACTTGGCTTGTGGATGAGAAGGCATTCCTACTACTCAAAGGGAATCCTTTTATCCATAGAATACTTTCTTATGACCTTACCTCTGTGCTGCAATTACAGTCAGAACGATTTGATACAGTCATTAACCTTGAAAAGGTACCTGGAGTATGCGCTTTTTCAGATTCTATCAATGCCTGGCGTCGATATGGTTTTCGGTTTGATCCAGAAAAAGGTGTCGCTCTTGCCTACGATGGCTCTCAACATGTATTAGAGATTTGTATGTATCAGGAATATAAGAAAAAAACAAAAAAGCATTGGGAAGAAATCTTGTTTGAGATGGTAGGGGCAAAATGGCAAGGCGAAGGTTGTATCCTTGGATACAAACCGCAGTCCAGCGTTATGTATGACATAGGCTTTAATTATGATGTAGGTAAAAAATGGCCAAACAAGGCATGGCCTATGGAATATTGGAAAGAACTAGAAAAACTTATTGGCAATAAGTACACAATCTCCTGGCAACAAGGATTGAAAAACATTGAAGAATACTTTGAGTGGATAAATTCCTGCAATGTTTTTGTTACCAATGATAGCTTGGGTTTACATATTGCCAGTGCTTTAAACAAAAAGACAATTGCACTTTTCGGGCCTACACTAGCCTCCGAAATCTATGTACAGAATGGTATAAAATTATTACCCCAAATTGATTACAGTTGTATACCCTGTTTGAGTCCAAGGTGTACACAAAGTAAACCATGCATGAATTATATAGCGCCTATGATGATTTATGATACTATAAAAAAGATTATCAAAGGATAATTGTCAACATTATGAATAAAAAAATGATAGTGCTAATTTCGCCTCCCCCAATCACTATAGACTGGACTCCCAAAAAAGTATTAAGTGGAAGCTCTGGGATCAGGATGGGACTCCTATCTATAGGCAGTGTATTGAGTCAGCACGGTTACAACGTAAAAATATTAGATGGTATCTTGGGCAAAGTGGATTTGGCCTCTGAATTAAATCAAATAAATCCTCAAGAGACACTATTTGTAGGTATTTCCTCTATGACAGCCCAATTACCATCTGCAGTAAAAGCAGCAACTATCATCCGAGGAAAGTATCCATCTTTACCTATTATTTGGGGAGGAGTCCATGCAACACTCTTTCCTGAAGAGACATGCGCGGATAGTTTGGTAGACATAGTTGTTATCGGAGAGGGGGAATATACTTGTTTGGAATTAGCAGAATCTCTTTCGGGGTTAAAGGGACTTAACTCTATTAAAGGTATTGTGTACAAAAACAGGGAAGGCAAGACAATTTTTACTGGAAATAGAAATCACCACGATTTAGATGCATTGCCGTTTCCAAACTACGAACTATTTAATTTAGATGACTATTTATATAGGGCTATAATTGACAGCGAAAATATTAAAAACAGAAAATTTGGTAAAATGTTAAGCATTCATTCAGGTATGGGATGCCCGTACAAATGCACCTTTTGTATTAATACCACGGTTTATCGTGAGGGAAAGTATTATACTAAAAGTCCGTATAGAGGTAAATCTGCAACGAGGCTTCTTGATGAAATTGAAATTTTATTGGGTGTAACACTTTAGTTCTTTGAAAAATTAACAAGCGATTTTATAGGCCAACCCAGAAGGCGTTTTTACCGTCAGGGCGTTTTTGGCAATTGCCAGAAGGT
>JABWAS010000019.1 GCA_013360865.1 Candidatus Paceibacter sp. | reverse complement strand
GGGTAATATATACCAGTTGTCCCATATTAATTAAAATATGGGAACCATGTACACATACAACCAAATACCAAGCGAGGCTCAAATCAGGAAATACATTCGCCGAATTTTGTTTGGGAAAAATATCTTTTGTCCGGAATGTAAATCAAGAAGGGTGAATGTCCAAAGCGGCAGATATCGCTGCAAGGACTGCCGGATCAGATTCACTCTTCTGTCGCATACCTGGCTTTCCAATTTAAAACTGCCGCTTCAAGCCTGGTGGATGATTCTCTGGTCCTGGTCGTGCGCGGTGCCGGTGAAGCAAACAGCGGCATTAACAGGGCTTTCAGCTATCACAATCCGGAAATGGTTTGATACTTTCAGGGAACATTTACCCAAAGAAACCCACATTTTAGAGCGCATAGTGCAGCTGGACGAAGCCTACTTCAAAAATATGACTCTCATTATGGCAAAGCAGAAAGGAACGAGAAATCTGGCCTATGACGTAATTATGGGCACATCAGTTCAAAGACATCATGCTGGATATTTTCTCTTCAGAAAAATTAAACCTCATTCAAAGCTCTGGACTGACGGCGCTTCTATCTACAAAGGTATTGATAAATGGTGGCCGGTTAAGCACAGCCGTGACATTCATAGAAAATTCCAATTTGAGCACACTTCGGAAATTGAAGGAGCTTTTGGAAACTACCGCACTTTTGTCCGAAGAATGTATCACCACCACTGGTCGATCAATCTGGAGAAATACGTGAGGGAATTTTGCTTCAGATTTTCCTCGCCGGAATTATTCAAAAACCCTAAATATTACTTAACAAAATCGTTAAAGCTTGGGACAACTTGTTATTCGGATGTGGATAGTGGAAAAAACAAAAAACGAATTATTGTCTTTGTCGTTTATTGCAAGACCGTTATTTTATGTTGACAAAGATAATGTTGAGATGTAAAGTAGTGCCAGTGCACGTTAAAAACACAAAGTCAATTATTTAAGAAAGGAGGTGATAAAAATGCAAAAAGAAGAAAAATCAGAAGTAGAACCATTCAATTTTAAATTTGCCGAAGAATTGCCTAAAAATTTAAAACTGGAGAGGCAACCATCAATGAATGATTCTACGACATGGGATCCCTCGGCACTCAACTTTGCATCGGATGATTAATGTTTGGTTTGCGGAAGGGTAAAATAATATATTTAGTTACCCTTCCGCGTTTTTTAACTTTTCTGAAAGGGGACAGTTATGGAACACAATCAAGTGCTGGCGCTAACACACAAAGAAGACGGAACGGCTGATTTGGTCATAAACAAAATTTTGGAAAAAGGAGGGCGTTGTGTAAGGTTTAATACTGAAGATTATCCTGAAAAGGTTAAAATAACAATGTTTTTGGATGGAAGTAAGTTTGATGGATGTATTAAATTTAACAATGATACTCTAAATTTTAAAGACATAGCTACGGTTTGGTACAGAAGACCGCATAATCCGTCAGTTACTTCCATATCAGATTCTGTCGCAAAAAACTGGGTTGAAGAAGAATCTCTTTACGCTCTAAGATGTCTATGGACGTTGTTGGAAGATAAATTTTGGGTAAATTCACTTTTAAGTTGTGAAAAAATCCAATTCAACAAGTGGCACCAAATGATAATAGCCAACAAAGTTGGTTTATCAACACCATTAAGTATCCTAGCTAATTGTCACAAAGACATCGTTAGGCTTTGCCGCAATGTTAAAGGAGACTTAGCATTAAAGGTAATAAAAAATGTGGCAGTTAACTACGATAATAAAACTCTTTTGTTGCACACAAAGCGTGTTAGTCAAGTGGAAATAGAAAAAACATCACCTAAAGCATTTGAATTTTCGCCTATATTTTTGCAAAAATACATAGATAAAAAACTAGAGCTAAGAATTACAGTCATCAGGGATAAAGTTTTTGCGTGTGAAATCCATTCTCAAGATAATGAAAAAACGCTTGAAGATTGGAGAAAACATGTATTTTTAAAAGACGAGTTGCCGCACAACCCTTGTGAATTGCCTGCTGAAATAGAAAGCATGTGCGTTTTACTTGTTAGGAAATTGGGTTTGTATTTCGGGGCTATAGATATGATACTGACTCCGGATGATAAATATGTCTTTCTTGAGGTAAATCCTAATGGTCAATGGGGTTGGATTGAAGAGTTGACTAAAATGCCGATATCTTCAGCGATGGCTGATTTGCTTATGTCAAAACAAAAATGCCCAGTCTCTTAGAAGATTGGGCATTAACTTTTTTAAAAAATAACATAAAATTAAAAGCATGTTTACAGACGAAGTTAAAAATGTGTTATTAAAAAACCGTTTAATAGTTGTTGGGGAAATTCACGGAGCTAAGGAAAACATCTTTTTTATAAAAAAAATATTAAGTTTTTATAATAAAAACGATATTCCCATAACACTTGCAATGGAGTGGCCAAGTGAACTGACTGAGGAAATTAACAGATATATTTTTAAGAAAGGAAAACTAAACTGGCTAAGCTGGAAATTTTCAGAGTCTCCCGACGGTAGAATATCAAAAGAGCATCTGGATTTAATAAAATGGCTCCGCGCTAAGAATATAAAGTTAGTATGTTTTAGCGTCGGCGGTTTGAGTTGGAACGAAAGAGATAAAAAAATGGCGGAAAATATTTTAGCGGAATACAATCAAAACAAAGAAGTCAAAATTCTCGTCTGTGCGGGCAGGCTGCATTCAAGAAGTAAGGATTTTGATTTTGGTAAAGAAAAATATACACCGCTTGGTTATTATTTGCCAAAAAATGAAACTATATTTTTTGAGCTTGATTATTTATCAGGAAATTATTTTAATGTCGGATTAAAAAAAATAAGAAGCAAAAAAATAAACGTTAAAAAAGATATTAGTATAATAAAAAACAAAAATAATATTTTTAAAGTTATCATAAAAAAAGCAACACCAGTTCATATTTTAAGTGATAAATATTTACCAAAAAAATAACCTAATGATTGTAATAAACCGGACGTAGAAAATGAAATATTTTCACTTATCCACACTTACTATTTTTATTAAGTTGCCGTTGGTTGTATAATTTAATCCAAATGGTAAACGGAAAACTTACGCTTCTTAAAACCAAACTTTCTTTTTCTAAAATATTTTTAAGCCTGATGTTTTTCGGGTTGTTTTTTGGCGTTTTGCCGATGGTGGCGAGAGCCGACGCCGTTACCGGATATGCCTGGTCGGATACTATCGGCTGGATACAATTTAATCCTTCCAATACCACCACCGGAAATTCGTACGGTGGCGTTCACTACACCGGCTATGATAGTAACAGAGCCAATGGCAGATTTACCGGTTACGCTTGGAGCGACAACATCGGCTGGATAAAGTTTGATGGATTGTCAGATTATCCCTCCGGCAATTCCAGCGACTACGCGCGGACGGACGCAAGCGGAAGATTGCTGGGGTGGGCGAGAGCCTGCGCTGGAACGCTCAATAACCCTCCAAATCAAAATTTACCCGGCGATTGCAGCAGTATGACCCCGCGCTCCGACGGCTGGGATGGATGGATTAGGTTGGGCGATTCCACTACTTCTTATAATAGGTATGGCGTAACGATTGATTTAAAAACAGGTGATTTTGGCAATTACGCTTGGGGGTCGGATGTAATAGGTGCGGTAAGTTTTAATTGCGCGGAAGGAGGTTATAATCCTAGCACCAAAAAAACCTTTAGTATCTGCGCCACCTCAGATTATAAAGTGACAATCGGTCCGCCGCCACCGAAAGGGCAAATTATTGTTAAGATAAGCAACAATAACGGAGCCCAGGGATACGTAACCGCCACTGAAATAAGTTGTGGGTATGGAACAGATAATGATTGTTCGCAAGATTATTCTTCAACACAAGCCGTCACCCTTACGGCAAACACTACCGATGCTTTATCTACAGACAGTTTTGTCGGCTGGACGGTTGATGGAGGTACTACCGCCGCTTGCGATAAAAATCCTACCTGCACTGTCACAGTAAACAGCGACGCCAATATAACAATCACCGCCACTTTTGATAATGATTCATCTTCATCTTCATCTTCATCTTCATCTTCATCTTCATCTTCATCAATTAAACCTCCTGATACGCCGACAGGGCTTAAAGCCATTACCGGTCCGTGCGAAACAGGCAAAATTACATTGCAATGGAACATTGTTAGCGGCGCGGCATACTATAATTTGTTAAAAAACAATTCCGAAACGATAAAGGTTAATGGCGGAAGCGCGTCTTCCTATGTTGATGAAAGTTTGGGCGTGAGCGAAACGCATAATTACAAAATCAGAGCCTGTGATTCTTCCGGCAATTGTTCCGCTTATTCTTCCGGTATAGACGCCCAGTCTCCGGCGATGTGCAAGAACTTGCCGGCGGCAACCTGCCCCACTTCCGGATGGAAAGCGCCGGAAAACTTTATGGCCACTAAAGGAAATTGCGGAGAAATTGGCAGAATATTTTTAACATGGAATGATGTTAGTGACGAAGATTATTACGAAATATATCGCGCCACAAGTTTTATGTTTGATGGTGTTGTTACGGTTGCGTCGCCTGGCGCTAACACAACATCCTACAATGACGGGGGTACCGTCAAAAATGCCGGACAACGTTATTATTACGCCATAAGAGCGTGCAAATCCGGAGGGATATGTTCCAATTATAATTACTACGACGCGGAGGCGCCTGAACATCCTTGCAATTTTGAGAACGGCAACAAGTTTTTAAGGGTGTCGGTCGTCGGATCCGGCGGCGGAACGATAAAAAATAATCATTCGACAGAATGGTTCAATAAAACAAGCTATGGTACGGTGACAGGCGACAATACTTGCGATAAAAACGATAAAGGAATGTCTAACGCATGCAGTTACGAATATCCGTATGATGACGCATATGGAGAAACAAGCAGAATCACGATTATTAAAGGATGGACAATAACGCCCTTCGCCGGTTCGTCGTGGGGCGGGTGGCTGTACGGAAGTTGCGCCGGAGGTACCAACTGCGCAATGAACCAGGACCATGTCGCTGTCGGAATATTTAATTCCGGGAGCTATTCAAAAATTCCTGTTTGCGAACCGGGGGTAAACGGCGCGTGCGGCTCGGCAGCCGGCGGCAGTTACGAGAATCCGCCGACAACCAATCTGTGTTCCGCCGGTTCGGCTTCGGCTGTCGCCGACGGCGGCACAACCTGGAACTGGACATGCAACGGTTCCGGCGGCGGAACAAACGCTTCCTGCGACGCCGTTAAAATAAACAAGGCCGTTCTTTTGGTAACGAAATCCGGCAGCGGATCTGGCGTTGTCACCAGCAATCCATCCGGTATAAACTGCGGTTCCGATTGTTCAGAATCTTTTGACGAAGATTCTAATGTTAAAGTTACGCTTACGGCAAACGCTGACACCGGTTCGGGATTTGGCGGTTGGACGGGTGTTTCCTGCGAAGAAAAAAATAATAATCAAAAAACTTGCACAATCACAATGAAAAACGCGGATATAACCGTAAATGCTTCATTTTTAAAAGGGTTTGCCATTGTTTCTTCCGACAATATCATATTTGCTACGATTGTTGAAGGTTTAAGCGCCGATTCTAGCGAAACAACAATAGTTTTTTCCGGAATATCTGACGGAAATATTAACTTGAATGCTGTTTTGCCATCCGCCATAGACAAGACAAAGGCGGTGGCCGAGTTCTCGGAAGACGGCGGTTATACATGGAAAAGTTCGGGAAATATTAATTTTCAGTTGACTGGTTCGCAGGATATAAAATTCAGGGTCAGAAACATTCCAGGTTCAACAACCTCCGGAACTTACCCAATAAATATTGAGGCTAAAGACAATGGCGGCAACGTCCAGACGACGACTGTAAACCTTCAGGTGGAGAAAATAACGACCGAGTGGCAGGAGATCTAGGTTGAACCGAAGTCGGACCGGACGTCGAGGCTTGACGTCCGGCTTTTATATTCGATGTGGTTTTACATTGAAAAAAAGAAGTATAAGCTATATATTTGTTTGAGTATGCTACCCGGAAACATTATTACTATTTATAAAGAAGTTTATAAATTACCAGAGCTTGTGTATGAAGAGCGCGTTTCCGAAGATGTCTTTTGTTTTTATAAAAAAACTCACTATTTTG
Source organism: Candidatus Paceibacter sp. (assembly GCA_013360865.1). Lineage (NCBI taxonomy): Bacteria > Bacillati > Minisyncoccota > Minisyncoccia > Minisyncoccales > Candidatus Paceibacteraceae > Candidatus Paceibacter > Candidatus Paceibacter sp. The sequence continues at coordinate 4,913 of JABWAS010000019.1, read as the reverse complement.
TTGCTGTTGTTGTATATAACTCAGAAAAGTAAATTCTTTTGGTTAGGGATTTTAATAAGAACATAGGATGGGAAATTCCTGGCGGTTATATATTGGATAACGAAAATATTGAGGATGCTGTCCATAGGGTTGTTTTAAAAGAAACTGGCCTTGAAATTGACGAAACAGAGCCGGTTGCAATAGTTAAAAATCTGTTCACTTGTGGGGGAAAATCGTTGTTGCATATTGGAATTGCTTTTGTGGCTTTAAGTAGAGGCAAGGTTTCAGATTGTTCTAAAAATATAAAGAATTTATTCACAAAAGAAACTTCAATTAAAACAGCCTATCAGAACGATAAGATTATTATTATGGCAAATAAAAGAATTGCCGAAAAAAATGCCAAAGTCCCAAGCGAAGAAATTGATAGTGTTAAAAAAATATCTTTTCCATTATACATTGCGCACAATTACATAATAAAACCAATCGGCAGTATGGCCTCAAATAAAATAGATCGTGTAATATTTAACATGATAACCGAACGACCTGATAGCGTGTTGGATGTTTCTTGTGGCGATAGTTCTCTCTTAAATAAGTTACGTAAGACATACAACCCAAAAATATGTATGGGGAACGATATTTCTTGGAAAATAATTAAAATGGCAAAAAAAGAAAACTTGGGAATTATTTTTACAAATCACAATATTTTAAATTTGCCATACAAAAAAATATTTGATCTGGTAATATTTAAAAACACGTTGCATCACTTAGATTGGAAAAATCAAACAAAGGCGATTGATAATTTGAAAAAGATTTCAAAACAATTAATTATTGTGGATATAGATGACCCTAAAAATTACAGCTTTTTGTCAAAAATCTGGAATTTTTATTACAAACACGTTTTGGGCGATTGTGGAAAATATTTTTTAAGTTTTGAAAAATTTAAAAAAATAATAGACTTTAAAACGACAAACGAGAAACGTAGATTAGGAGTGGCAAATACGGTAAAGGGCAGATATTTCTTTATTTCTATTGAAAAACAAAAACCAAATTAATCAATAGCCTTTTAACATATTTTCCAGTTTTTTAAAATGAGCTTGTGAGCCTTCAAAAATCCAGTCGGATTTTTTTGTAAGACGATTACATAATTCATTAAACTGCGTTTCGTTAATAGGTTTAAGGCCTAATTCAGAAAGTGTTTCAATTAATTGTTTTCTATTTTCTTCTAGTTCTTCTGCGCTAGACATCTTTTCAATCTCCGCGTAAAAGATATTGTTGGCTTTTACCAATACTAGGCACATATTATTGTTCAGGTCAAAAACAAAGTTTTCTCTTTCTGTCACCTTTGATTGAAAATTAAAGTTAGAAAGAATTTTAACAATTCCCAAAAATTGATTTGGGTTAATCTCCTGTGATGATTCTACTCTGTTGTGAGCGTGAAAATCGCCCTTTTTAAGCATTATTTCCGCTTTTCCGCCTGAACTGATACGCGCCCTTATATCAAAATTTAGCTTGTTAATTTCACCCAAAAACATTACCGACAATCTTTTTGAACGGGATGTTAATTTTGCTGTTTGTCTTAATTTATCTAACAAGCTATTAAATTTAATATTAGAAATTTCTGCCCTTAATTCTAATTCAATATCATTTTGTGATGACTTTGCCATATATTGACATATTACACGGCATATCTTATTATTGCAAGCAGTAAATATAGTAGCTTTAATAAAATTTTTTATTTGAAAGGGTGCATCAGATGAAGCATATGTTTCTCGTTTTGGAAGGGTTAAGTGGTTGTGGAAAAACGACTGTTGGCAAGATACTTGCTGAAAAACTTGGAGCGGTATTTTATAAAACACCAGCTTCATTATTCAGTCCAATTCGTTCGGTGGTTGATGAAAAGGCTGACTTGATATCCAGATTTTTGTTTTATTTAGCTGGGGTAGCTCAATCTTCCGTTGAAATAAGGAAACTGTGTGAAGCGCAACATGTGGTGTGTGATCGCTATTTAGATACTACCATGTGTTATCACAAGGCAATGGGTGTTCCTGTTGAATTGCTGCTTAATTCCCCCGAATCTGTTTTTGTAATACCGACCGCAACCTTTCTTCTCGTTTGCAAACAAGAAGAAAGAATTAAACGATTGCACAGGAGGGGACTGACTTATAATGACATAATTGAAAGACGTTCCGGGGTTGAGGAAAATTTCTTCGCAGAGTATAAAAAGAAACAACTAATCGAGGTAGATAATTCTTCCAATGACCCAAACATGGCTGCGGATGAAATTTTAAGCTATTTAAAGAACAAGAGGATGTAGATGCTGTAAAACAAAAGCCGCAGATTGTTTTTATCTGCGGCTTTTTTCGATTGGCGCTTATATAACTTTTAATATCTTAAAGATTTTATTTTTTCCGTTGATTATACCCCCTCTTTCTTCTCCGACAGTCCCCCTTATTAGAATCTTTGCTAATGGAGAATTGTAGGAGATAAGCCCGTGTTTTTGATTAAAAATCATATAACTAGAAATTCTATATATCTGAACCTCTTTAGTCTCAGTGTCTTCAAATTCAACAATGCTGCCTATTGAAACATGGTCGTTGCCAATACTGCTGGGAACAATTCTAGCTCTGTGTCTTATTTCCAACAGATCGGACAATTGCTTTGACCACATGTCTTGCTGCCTTCTGCCTTCTTCAAAGCCAAAGTTGTCATGCCAGGTTTCAGAGCTTTGGTTGCAACTTTCCCCAATTTCTTTGCCGATTTTATCAAGCCTGACTTTAATAGCATCAATATTTTTATCAAGATCTTTTAGATCTTCTTCAAAAAAATAATAGTACATAGTTTTCTCCTCGTAAGATTTTATGAAAATTTTAAAAATAACAAAAATACTTATGTTAATATAATTGAAGACAATAACATTGTCTATATTATGCAAGTATCAGCGGGTGTTGCATTTATCAGAGATTTTGTTATTATTGACACTATGCTAAATACCCAGGAAAAAATAGAACAGGACCTGCAGGAAATGTTTTCCAAAGGAATGCACTTAGGTTATTCCGTCACTAGCCGCCATCCTAAAATGAAGCCGTACATCTTCGCGGAAAGAAACGGCGTGGAAATTTTTGATTTGGAGAAGACAAAGTCCGCTTTGGACGCGGCCAAAGAATTCGTCCGCAAACTGGGCAAGGAAAAGAAGATTATTCTGTTTGTGGGGACGAAAAAAGAAGCCAAAGAAGCGCTGGTCGCTACCGCCAAAGAACTTAGCATGCCGTACGTGGCGGAAAGGTGGGTAGGCGGGACGATCACCAACTTCAAGCAGATACGCTCGAGGATGGACCATCTCAACGATCTCAAGAAAAAGAAAGAAACGGGCGCCTTGGACAAATATACCAAAAAAGAAAGACTCCAAATAGACAGAAAAATAGAAAAAATGGACAGATATTTCTGCGGCCTGGCCGACTCGTTGAAGAACTTTCCGGCCGCGATTGTCACGGTTGACCCGAAGCACGAGAAGATAGCGATGGGGGAAGCTCTGCAGATGAAAATCCCCGTAATCTCTTTGCTTAACAGCGATTGTGATCCGGCGGGCATTAACTTTGCCGTTCCGGCCAATGATAATTCCGCCACCAGCATCGGCTACTTCCTTTCCGAACTGGCGAAATCCTATAAAGAAGGTCTCATATTGGCGGAAGAGGTTGCCACTCAAGCAGCCGCCAAGAAAGAGCCGGTGAAAGAATAGTTTGTTTAATAATCATTAATTTTTTTAAATTTTACCCGCCCGCCACGCAAGCCAGCTTGCTGGTGTTGCGGGCAAGGATTGCAATATGGTAACCGCCGAACAAATAAAAGCGTTGAGGAAAAAAACGGGCATCTCAGTCGCCTTATGTAAAAAGGCGCTGGAACAGGCGGGAGGGGATATGGCCAAGGCGGAAGAAATTCTTCTCAAGGATAGCGCCAGATCGGCGGAAAAAAAGTCCGACCGCCAGCTCGGCGCCGGAGTGGTGGAGGCATACGTCCATAATAACAAACAAATCGGTGTGATGCTTGAGCTTAAAAGCGAGTCCGACTTTGTTTCCGGCAACGAAGGTTTCCGCGCGCTGGCCAAAGATATCGCCATGCACGCCACCGCCTGCGGTCCGGCTGATTTAAACGAACTTCTAAGTCAGCCTTACATCAAAAATCCGGAAATAACCATCAAAGATCTCATAAATCAGGCCATCCAGAAATTCGGGGAAAAAGTAGAAATTTCCCGCTTCGTCCGGTACAGCCTGGTTTAACTTTATGTCTTTTTTGCCAATTTATATAGCCGGTTTTTCGGCCCTTGGACTCACGGTAATGTTTTCCCGGGGCCTTTCTTCGGCGAGAAAACTTACCGAAGAGGAGTTGATAAAAGAACTTGCCGGAAGCAAGCCGATTTTTTACGATATAAACAGAAAGATTGTTTTCCCCGCCGCGGCGTATCTGCACGACTCGCTGGCGCCAAAAGTTTATAAAGAGTTTGAGGTAATAATTTCCAAGTTCAGGATAAACGTTCTGAAGGTGGAAAGGCTTCTCCTGCGGCTGACTCACTATATTCGCGGAAAAAGGGAAGTCAGAAAAAATTCCGGCCACCATCCGTATTGGACAAGCGTTAAAACATCAGGAATGGAAACAAATAATGAGCAAGAGAAATCGGCAGCCGACTCGTCGGACAAGGACAAAACTTTAAGGATATAATTCTGCTGTTGCCACTTTAGCCCTGTCTGCCGACAGGCAGGTCAGCGGTAGAGTCCCGCTCAGGCGGGATAAAGCAGGTCTTTTTGAAAACTGTATAATAAACTCTGTGCCACCTTAGCTCAGCGGTAGAGCAACGCTTTTGTAAAGCGAAGGTCCTCGGTTCAAATCCGAGAGGTGGCTCATGACTTCATCCGAAATCCGGAAAAAATTTTTGGAATTTT
>JABWAS010000018.1 GCA_013360865.1 Candidatus Paceibacter sp. | reverse complement strand
CCGCGTCGGATATCCGGTGCAGGAAAGTTATCCGCGCCGATGCGTCGGGCCGGAGGGCAAGACTTTCACCGAAGACATCGGCAACACTTTGGAAAAGGCGGATTTAATCCGCGTCGCGACCCCGCGGCCGGGGGATACCGTTTCAGGTCAATTTGTGGCGGAAGGCGAGGCGAGAGGCTACTGGTATTTTGAGGCGTCCTTTCCGGTAAGGGTAAAGGATGCCGCCGGCAATGAGCTTGGCGTCGGTATCGCCCAGGCGCAAAGCGAATGGATGACCACGGAATTCGTGCCTTTTAAAGCCGAAGTTTCCTTCAAAACCCCGACCACCGCCACGGGCACCATTGTCTTTGAGAAAGACAACCCCTCCGGCCTACCGGAACACGACGACCAACTCATAGTGCCGGTGAGATTTTACTAAGCGCATAAAATAAAAAAGTCCGCCGCGCGAGTCAGAAAATTTTGATTTCTGAAACGCGGCGGCGGATAAATCTCTGGCCTTATAATGTTTACTTAGGAATAAAAGGAGAGATGCTAAAAGAACACGATGTTTTGAAAGACAGAGTGTGTACATCTGAAAAGGTTGGATCAGTTGACATTAAAATAACACTATTGATTGATGTTCCAAAAAATAAACTATTAACGCCATAAGGAGTTATGTTTAATTTATTGCCATTGTGTTTTAAATTAACGGATTTTACAAAATTGCTGAAGAAGCCAAGCTGAATATCTTCCAAAAAATTTTTTATTTCCTGAGAATAATTGGTTTCTATTATTATTCCTGATATTTTAGTAAGTGATTCCATTTTTAATCCTTTCTTTTTAATGTCCGTGTTTTTTATCAAAACCCGCGTTTTGATTTCCGTTTCAAATATAAGCATTTTATAAGGGTCTTGTCAATGTTTATTTTTTCCGCAAACATTGCGGGAAAATTTAATGCTTGTATAATTATTTGATATGGAAGAACAAAATTTCGGTTCATTTGGTTCAAACAGTTCTGGCGGCGGGTTTAATTCGCCCGAGCGGCCCAAAAATAATATGGCGGTGCCGATGGCCATCATCATAGCCGGCGCTTTGATAGCTGGGGCGGTTATCTTTAGTAATGGAAAATTGTCTAAGAAAGAATATGGCGGAGAAAGCGAAGCGGCGCGGAGTGGGGAAGAAGAAACGATAAGGGGTCTGGACGCCATCAAGCCGGTGTCGAGCAAAGACCACATCAAGGGCAGTCCCAATGCCACCGTCAAAGTGGTGGAGTATTCCGACACGGAGTGCCCATTCTGCAAAAGAGCGGCGAGGTGGCCTGGGTTTACCGGCATTTCCCAATAGACCAACTTCATTCCAAAGCCCGCAAAGAGGCGGAAGCGGCGGAGTGCGCCGGCGAGCTCGGCGGCAACACGGCCTTCTGGGCTTATCTGGACAGAATTTTTGAAATTACTCCGTCCAACGACGGGCTTGATCCGGCCAGGCTTCCGGAGATAGCGGATTATTTGGAGCTTGATAAGGCGGAATTCAATAAATGTTTGAACAGCGGCAAGTACGCCAAACGGGTGGCAGACGATCTGGCTGGCGGCGCCGATATCGGCGTCCGGGGCACGCCGTTCAGCGTGGTTATCGCCAAAGACGGCCGGAAGACGACCATCAACGGCGCCCAACCTTACGCGGAAGTTAAATCAATAATTGACGCGGCGCTGTCCGGAAAGTAAAATCCTTGCTACCTTGGAACAAGCATGAACAACAAACATCAACACAATCACCATAATCATTCCCATGCTTGTCACGGCGGCCATGGCGGAGATTCTCCCAAGAAAGGAATGGCGCACGACCATCACGACCACGGTGCCATGATGGCCGACCCGACTATGGCCAAAGCGATGGAAGCGGACATGAGATTCCGTTTTTTTGTCGCGTTTATCCTGACGATTCCCATCGTGCTTTACTCTCCCATCGCGGAGAAATTTTTTAATTTCACCCTGCCGGCGCCTTTCGCCGCCGGAGGATTTTTTGCCGACGGAGGAGCAAACCTTGTTTCCTTAATACTGGCTTCCGCGGCGGTTTTCTGGCCGGGTAAAATATTTATTACAGGCGCATGGAGCGCCCTCAAGAAGATGAAGCTGGATATGATGGTGCTGGTGGCCACCGGCGTCGTGGCGGCTTACGCCTTCAGCGCGCTTGTGACTGTCCTGTTTTATATCGGCGCTGTTTCATCGGGAGAGACATTTTTTGACGCGGCGGCCATGCTTATCACTTTCGTGTTGTTCGGACATTGGATGGAAATGCGCTCAAGGCGCGGCACTTCCGAAGCGCTTCGGGCGTTGTTTAATCTCGTGCCGCCCAAAGCCTCGGTTTTAAGGAATGGAAAAGAAGTTTCTGTTTCCACTTCCGAAATCAGACACGGCGACATAGTGGTGCTTCGCCCGGGCGACAAAGTTCCGGTTGACGGCGAGGTTGAGGAAGGCGAGTCAGCGGTGGACGAGTCGCTGGTCACGGGAGAATCTTTGCCCGTGTCCAAAAAAATAGGCGACAAGGTCATCGGCGGCTCGGTCAATCAAAGCGGGATGCTGAAATTCAAAGCCACTCAAATCGGGGCGGAAACACTCTTGGCCCAAATAATCAAAATGGTGGAAACGGCCCAGAACTCCAAAGCGCCCGGCCAGCGCATCGCCGACAAGGCCGCCGCTGGTTGGTACGCTTTTGCCGATGTTTCGTTTTTGACGGCCCTCACTTTCGCCATATCGGCGGTTGTGATCGCCTGTCCGGACGCGCTCGGCCTGGCCACTCCTACGGCCGTGGCGGTGGGAACGGGCATCGGCGCCAAACATAATATACTTATAAAAGACGCCGCCACTCTGGAAAACGCCTCACGCGTAAACACAATTATTTTGGATAAAACGGGGACAATAACGGAAGGCAAGCCGAAAGTTAAAGACATTGCCGTTGCCAATGGTTTTAACGAAAACGACGTTTTAAAATACGCCGCCAACGCCGAGATGGGTTCCAGTCATCCGCTGGCGAAAGCGATAAGCGAAGAGGTTAAAGCCAGAAATTTGCCGCCGGCGCAGATGATGGAGAAGTTTGAGTCGTACGCCGGGCTGGGCGTGCGGGCGGTGATAAAGGGCGTAGCCGTGCTGGCCGGAAAGGAGGCCTTGCTTATAAACCAAGGGGTGGAAATTCCAAACAGCTTGCGGCAAAGCGCCGACAAATTCGCCAAAGAAGGGAAGACGGTGGTGTGGATCTCCGTCGGCGGCAAAGCGGCCGGAGTCATCGCCGCCGCCGATTCGATAAAGTCTGCCGCGCCCCGGACGGATAATGATAACGGGAGACAACCGGCTGACGGCGGAAATAACTTCCAGAGAAACGGGGATTGAAAAATTTTTTGCCGAAGTTCTGCCGCAGGACAAGGCCGCGTACGTCAAAAATTTGCAAGGAGAAGGAAAGTTTGTGGCCATGGTGGGTGATGGTATCAACGATGCCCCAGCCTTAGCCCAAGCAGACATCGGCATTGCCATCGGCGCCGGAACGGACGTGGCCAAGGAAACGGGCAGCATCGTCCTGATGAAGTCCGACCCGTTTGACATAGTGGCCGCCATCCGCTTGAGCAAAGAAACGGTCAAGAAAATGAAGCAGAATCTTTTCTGGGCGGCCATTTACAACGTGCTGGCCATTCCGGTGGCGGCCGGAGTATTCTATTCCAAATTTGGTCTGGCGTTGCGGCCGGAGGTGGCGGCTTTGTTGATGTCGGCCTCCTCTATTATTGTCGCCGTCAATGCGGTATTATTAAAAAGAGTAGAGCCTAAATTAAAAGATTAAAAATAGTAAATGCAAAAAATAAAAGTAAAATTTAATAAAACGGCCCAGCAGTTCTTTTTTTTATCCAATCTTTCCGAGTGGCATTTTTCTTGCAATCCAACATACAACCAATTATGGTTTGAAACTATTGGCCATCTTGATGAGAAAGAAAAAAAAACTCTAAAAAAACTAAAAGCAATTTTTAAAAAATATGATTTTGATGATGAAAACACCAATCATTATTTAGGTAAACCTTTTATTGATTCTGAAGAAAATGATATTTGGGATAATGTATCAAAATCGGTAAGTAAAAAAGAATTTGAAGAATTAAAAATCGCTTTCAAAGTTTTTGAAAAAAAATTCAATATTCTGTGGCTAAAGGATGGAAAAAAAATAGACGCTATATCAAAAAAAATTTATAAGTCAATTAATGACCAAAAAAACAAAAAATTTTTTAAGCTGTTAGAAAATTTATTTGGAAAAATTAACGAAATAATTGTTAATATTTTTATTATCCCCCAAAAAAGTTCATCCATTGCCGGCGGGGCTAATACGAAAAAAGGCGTTATAACATTAGAAATAAGGAGCGCGAAAGATATAAAAGAAGGAATTCTAATGGTACTGCATGAATTATCGCATCATCTTTTTCGGCAATTGCACAAAGATAATATTAAAACCAATTTATCTGATCATGATAAAATAAGTCTTTGCAAAATACCGCTTTTTAAAGAACAAGGGATTAATTCCGGAATTGAAGAAGCTGTTCTATTAACTCTTTCGCCCGATGGTATTTTTAGATCGTATATGCTCGGTAATAGTGAAAAAATGTCACCTGAACTTAAAAAAAATATTTCTCTATCAAATCGGTCTGATTTCGAAAATTATATTATTTATCAGACTAAAGAAAAAATTCTTGATTATATAAAGAATAAAAAACAAATTGATAAAAATTACATCAATTTTGTAGCAAATACTGCAGTTCACTTTACCAAATTAGCAAAGTAAAAGGGTCTTTCGCTGAAAAGCTAAGACCCTTTTGAGTATATATTTTTGATAGACTCGCCAATATGTCCGAAAATTATCTTATTGGCTTCGCATAAAACCGTTTTGCCTGCATGGAAGCTGGGCCAATGATGAGGGCAGCCACCTTTGCATATTTCAAACCATCCGCAATTACCACAAACATCTTTTCTTCTTTGAGAAATGCGGCTGTAGAAATTACTATACAAACTTGACGCAGTAATTTCCTCAATGCTTTTTTCGTTTATATTTCCGAAAATAATTTTGTTGCCAAATAATTCTTCGCACGGCTTAACGTTTCCGTCCCAGTCTATAACCAGAAAATTATTGCACCGATCACTAAGTAAACAATTAAAACAATCATAACCTAAAAAAGATTCAACAATGTCGTCTATATATCCTATAGATATTTTCGGATTGTCTTCTTTAAGCCAGATGTCATATAGTTTGCAAATAAAAATTCCGAACTGTTCGGGGTGAATTGAAAACGGTAGCGCTTTGTTCTCTTCAATTTCAAAACATGGGCTTATCTGAATTTTGGTTACGCCCAACTTTTTGGAGAAATCAAAAATCTCTTGGGGGCAATCAACGTTTCCACTGTGAACAACGACAACTTGGCCAAAAGAAACAGAGTGTTCCTGCAATATTAACACATTGTCTTTTATTTTTTTGAGAATGATTTTATCGTTTTTGTCTTTCCTATAAAAGTTGTGAGATTCCAACGGGCCATCAATACTTAATCCAACCTTAAAATTATTTTCTTTAAAGAATTTAGCCCACCCTTCATTTATCAATGTGCCATTAGTTTGCAGACAATGAGAAAAATTTCTTTTATTATCGGAATGTTTAAAAGTAATTTCAACAACCTGTTTGTAAAAATCAATTCCTCGCAATAATGGTTCGCCGCCGTGCCAAATTATTTCAAACTCGCCATTGTTAGGTAGTATTTTCATCCACGATAACAAGAATTTATCAAAGCAATCAACGCTCATGTGTTTTGAGAAATTGTTTTGCTCTTTATTTCTGTGAAAGCAATAAGCGCAAGCTATATTACAGGTGGTTGAAATCGGATACAACAAGGGATTTATTTTAATCAAAGGAATTCCTCCTCTAAATAGAAACTACGAGGTAGACATTTGCTAGAAAAATATCTACCTCGAAATAATCAGGAAATTAAACTTTTTTTGGATATCTAGCATATCTTCCGCCACATTGCATTTGAGTGTTTTCTGTTTTGACCGAAAACACTTTTGGCGATATAGACGAAGCACCTCTTTTTTTCACAGCTTCTCTTGTTTCCGCAAGCAAAGACATTTTTATCACCTCCTTTCAAAATTAAATTATTAAATAACATGTAAAATACGGTTTTAAATATTCGTATCATGGATTTAATATTTACGCAATAAAACGTCGTAAAATGTCTGTTTTAACCACTATGTGGCAAAAATTTAATCCGGTGGTAAAATAAATTTAAAATATGAAGCACTTGAGCCATGCTTATTTTAATACAGAGCAAGCACCTAAAACGGGAGAAGCCGGTTTATTGATGTCTAATTCCAAAATAACGCAAAAAGACCCCGCTTCGCTGTTCTGGGGCGGCGGGCTTATCATTATTTCCTACATCGTTACCATTGCCGGCACGATCGTTTTTTTAAAGCTGGTGTATTGCATTATTAAGGAGAGGTGTTTAAAATTTAAAAATGATGACAAAAAGTGCGAGTGTTAGGACAATTAAAAGATCTTTAAGTTTCGTTTTGTTGACGGGTGTTTTAGTTTTTTCTTTTATAATTCCGGCGGGTTTTGTCGCCGCCCAAACAGACGACCATACCTTTGAGGCGGAAGCGGAGGGTAAAAAAGTTTGGGACGCTTTGCAGGCTAAAGAAAAAACCTGCGCCGATTTGAATGACGATGATTTTGAATTTTTGGGAGAGTATTATATGGGGCAGATGGCCGGCGAAAGTCACGCGGCGATGAATCAAATGATGATTTCCATGATGGGCGAGGATGGGGAAGAACAAATGCACGCCGTGATGGGCAAGCGTTTGAGCGGATGCGACACGTCAGCCGCTTACCCGACCGATGGCTCCGGCTTTTTGCCGATGATGGGAATGATGAATATGATGGGCGGCGGGATGATGGGCGGCCGTTATTATGGCGGCGATTGGTCGAATTTTATGAACTTTAGCGACACAAATAATATGATGAGTTACGGTTTCGGGCCCTCGTTTCTTTTCGTCGGCTGGATATTCGCCGTTTTGTGGCACATCCTTATAATCGTGGGCATCGTCGTTCTGATAAAATGGCTGTGGGGCAAAATGGGCGGCGCATCTTCATCGGCCGTTAATATTCTCAAAGAACGCTATGCCAAAGGCGAAATAACCAAGCACGAATTCGAAGAGAGGAAGAAAGATTTGAGGTAATTCCGTTAAATACCCTGTGGAATGTCCCGCCCTGGCGGGACCCCGCCCGGCGGGATTCCTCGGGGTTTTGCTTGCTTTTTGATTTTTTGGTATAATATATGCCAATGACACGATTTTTGGCCATAGTTTCCGTTTTTATACTTATTTTCGCGGCGGTTTTAGGCGTTTACGCCATGAACCACCAGACCTGTTTTGACCACAACGGCTGTCTTTTTGAAGCAATTCAAAACAATTTAAGCATCAACAAAGAAGAGATGTTTTCTTTGGTGGTTTTGATTTTCGCTCTGGCGGGCGTTGTTTCAGTTTTCTCTTTCGCCGCTTTTGCCAAAAACGCCCGACTGTTTTTATACTTTATCCGCCGCTTGTTCAGTCAAAACTTTTCCGGCGAATTAAAATTGTTCCATTGGCTTTCCATTCAACTCAACAGTCCCAACTCTTTTTAATTTAACTTACTCATCGACACCGGACTTCGATGAGTATTTTGCTACGTTTTTTGGCGTGGTAAACTATTAAAGTCTATTTAAAAACTAACTATTAAAATCATCAAACAAAAATGAACAATAAAAAATTAATAATTTCCATTTTGGCGCTGGCTGTTATCGGCGGGCTGACTTCCTGGCTGATTCTTGGCAAGAAAGACGGAGGAAGCGCCGAAGGAAATCAAAAGAACAAAATTTACGTGGCGGTGGAGGAAGAGGGCAAAATTGCCGTCCTGGACGCCGCCAGCAATGAAGTGATCAAAAACATTGACCTGTCGCAGGAATCGGCGGAGGGAAAAATATTCTTTATGCCGCACAACGTGCAGGTCGCGCCAAACGGCAAAACCGTCTGGGTGACCGGCAACGCCATGGCTAAAAAAGAAGCGCAAAAACAATCTTTTCTCTTCATCAAACAAGCCAGAGCCGATGAAGGGCACGGCATGGAAAGCACCAGCAACGAAGACCAGCTTATCGTCATTGATTCTTATCTGGATGAGATCGTAAAAAGAATTCCCCTGGGGACAGACATGCACCTTTCCCACGTGGCGCTCACGCCGGACAGTCGGTACGCCATAGCGGCTTCGCAAGGCAAGGGTATCGTGTATAAAGTCAATGCTATGACTTATGAAGTGGAGAAACAGACGATGACAAAAACCGGCGCCGAGCCGCACGGGTTGAGAATTTCTCCCGACGGCAAAACCGCCTACATAGCGATGCTTAAAGGCAAAAGCCTCGGTATTCTTGATGTTGGCAGCATGAGTTTGAGCGACGTGCCGCTTAAAGGCGCGGCGGTGCAAAGCGGCGTAACACCCGATGGCAAGTACGCCCTGGCCTCAGTTTACGACGCTAAAGCGCTGGCTGTTTACGACATTGCCAATAAAAAATTAAGCTACGTTGATTTGCCCGGCGACGCCAAAGGACCGGTGCAGCTTTACCCGACTCCTGATTCCAAATTTGTTTACATGGCCGACCAGGGTTATTACTTCGATCAGCCGACGGGAGATTACGTTTACAAGATCAACATGCAGGATATGAGCATCGTCGGAAAAATCAAAGCCGGTTCGGCTCCTCACGGCGTGGCGGTTTCCCAAGACGGTAAAAAAGTTTACATCACTAATTTGTTGAGCAACGACGTTTCGGTGATAGACACGGCAAGCGACGCGGAAACGGCGAGAATATCCGTCGGCAAAATGCCCAACGGCGTCAGCGAAATGTCCGGAGGCGTGGCGATGGCGAATGAAAAAGCGGGAACAATTTCATTTGAAGACGATTATTTCAATTTCGGCACGGTTTCCATGTCCAAAGGCAACGTCAATCACACGTTCAAGATGAGAAACACCGGAGACAAGCCGGTAAAGATTTCCGGCATTTACACTTCCTGCATGTGCACGGAGGCAACGCTTACGGCGGTTGGCGGCAAAAAATTCGGGCCGTTCGGGATGAAAGGCCACGGCGGTAATAATTACGCCAACGTGACGATGATGCCCGGCGAAGAAATGATGGTGGAAACGACGGTTGACCCGACCGCCCACGGGCCGCAAGGCACCGGTCCGGCCAAAAAAGCGATTTACATTGAAACCGATTCGTCCAGGGAGCCGATGCGTCTGATGATGGACATTAACGTCACTCCGTAGTCGCAGTAAAATCAAGGGCCGTCCTGAATCATTATCAAGGTCGGTCCTTGGTGTAAAATGAACCTGAAATTTTATTCACTGAAAATAGCTTTGATTTCCGCCGTTTTCGGACTGCTGGCAATAACTGTTATCGGCCTTTTTGCCATGCTCACTTCGCCGCAATTTATCCCGGGCTATTCTTTGGCTTTTCTGGCCGGGTTGTCCATGATATTTTTGCCCTGCACTTTCCCTTTGATTTTTATCATCGTGCCTCTGGCGCTATCGCGACAGGCGGGCAAGGGGATTATAATGGCGTTGCTTTTCGGCGCGGGGCTGATTTTAACCTTCGCTCTTTACGGCTTGGCGCTTGGCTGGCTGGGAGGATTTGTCCAGCTTTATAAAGTGATAAGTTATATGCTGGTGTTGGGCGGCGCGACGGCGTTGTTGTTTGGTGTTTCCGAGCTAGGCCTAGTGAAATTTAAACTGCCGTTCAAACAGACGATACTGCCCGCGTCATTGCAGAATAAAAACGATTACATTAAAAGCTTTTTTCTGGGCTTTTTTCTGGGTAATGCCGGCGTCGGCTGTCCGAATCCCGCTTTTTACATTCTGTTCGGTTATGTGGCTACGCTTGGATTGCCCGCGGTGGGCGCCTCTCTTGGAGCCTTGCACGGACTAGGAAGGCTCTTGCCGCTGTTGTTTCTGGTGGCGCTGGCGCTGTTTGGCGTAAACGCCTCGGGGAAAATAGTCCTCTATCAGGACAAAGTAAAAAAATGGGTCGCCTGGGCGATGGTCGGGCTGGGAGCATTTATTTTAAACTACGGCGTTTTCGGCATGGCCTGGTTTGAGAAGTCCATAATCCACGAAGGATGGAACAAATTTCTGGAAACTGTCGCGCCGAAGATAGCGGAATCGGAAATACTGGAATCATCGCTTCAAATTCCGGAAGGCAGGGGAGGAGTATTGCCCTGGATTTCTTTGGCGGGTATTATCGGAATAATTATTTTTTGGAATTTTATAAATAAAAAATATGCTAAAAATAACATTAATCAGGCCTAACGGGTGCGCTCATTGCGTTTCCGTAAAAAAAGCGATTGAAAAATTAAAAACCGACTACCCGGAACTTGTTCTGGAGGAGGTGGATATGTTCTCCAAAGAAGGTATGGAACTGGTGCAGAAACATCATATTCTTTCCAGCCCGGGTATTTTGATAAACGAAGAATTCTTTGCCATGGGCGGAGCCACGGAGGAACAATTAAGAAACAAAATTGAGGAATTAAGAAAAATTAAAAAATAAGCCGAAAGGCAAAAATTTATGCAACAAAATCGTTCGTTTCAGGCAAGTATTCTGGTCGCCTCTTTGATTGTGGCCGGATCGCTGGTTTACTCGGCCAATAAAAAATCGTCAGAAACAAAAACGGAAGCTTCGGCGGAAACCTCGGAGCAGTTTCAAAATCAGTCCGCCGGAGAAATAATCGCGCTTGAGAGTACCATCCTGCCGGTGAAATGGGGAGATTTGGGCGCGAGGATGGCCAGCGTCGGCGTGATAGACAAAGAAGAATTTTTGGAAATTTACGCCAGTCGGGGCGGGTTGGACGATTATGAGCGCCGCCTGTTGGAAGAAAGCGATAACGGCAATCTGGAAATAAACGAAAGAAACGCCGGAGTGATTTTAAATCTTCTTTGGGCGCTGGGCCTGGGCAATAAAAATCCAATTTTGGAAAAAGGGCCGATGAGCGACCAAAAATATGGCGGAGCAGACAGATTCGCTTCCACCGGCGGCTGGACGCTGGCAAGAGGCAACGCAATGGACCATTATTCCCGCCACCCGCTTATCGTCTTAACCGGCGAGCAGCAAAAATTGGTGGAAAAAGTTTCCAAAGGGATTTACCGCCCTTGCTGCGGCAATTCCACTTATTTCCCCGACTGCAATCACGGCATGGCGATGCTCGGTTTTCTGGAACTGATGGCTTCGCAGGGAATTGGCGAGAAAGAAATGTACGAAGCGGCTTTGAAGCTCAACTCGTTCTGGTTTCCGGACACCTACGCGACAATCGCTCAATATTTGGCAGGCAAGGGGATAAAATGGGAAAATGCCGACCCTCAAGAAATTTTGGGGTATAATTATTCCAGCGGCCCGGGATTCTTGAAAATAAAACAGGAACTGGAAGCCAGGTCAAACGGTTCCAACCAGAGGCCTAAATCCGGCGGCGGCTGCGGAGTGTAAAATTCCAAATTTTGTTTTTGAACTTTAAATCGGTCGAAATTATTAAAAGTTAAAAAATAATTTTATGCTTCAGAAAAATAAGTTCGCTTTTGCCGTCGCTGATGTTATGGCCGCCGTCGGCGCTTTGTGCGCCGGTTTGGTGGCGATTGCTCCCGAATTGGCGGCCAAGCTAGCCGGCTCCATTATGCACCTGGTCAACATTGATCCGGCTATGAAAATAACCTGGGGAGGGTTTTTCCTCGGTTTGGTCCAGGTTTGGGTTTACTCCTTCATTCTAGCCTACGTCTTTGCCTGGATTCACAACAAATACAGCGAGCAGGCAAGGTAATTAAAAACCCGTAAATTCTGAAAAATAACGGCTTATTTAGGCCGTTATTTTTTCTATTGACAAAATTAGGTTTATAGTGTAAACTTCTTGCAGAATTGAAAATTTAATAAAAATTGGAAAATTTATCTTTTTTGAATTTTTCTGAAAGGAGAGGAAAAATGTATAGCTTAAGAACTGTCGTTTTGGTAGCAATACTCGCCTTTAATTTTTCAGGTGTAGGAACTTTCTTGGGAGTTTTCTTGGTTATGGACGCCAAGATTAAAGAAGAGCGAGCTACCTTCTCGGAAGCGACCGCCAAGATTAGAAAAAGAGTCCATCTCCTGAAAATGAAAGTCAAGGAGATCAAAGAAGCGCAGAAAGTGCAGGCAGAGGAGGGGTACAATGGGATCACACTCGGGATGTGGGTTAAGGCAAACCCGCAATTTGGGAATAGGGTTGCCGGAAAGGTACTTGCCTTTAAGTATAGGGGCGAGGCATACCCGC
Source organism: Candidatus Paceibacter sp. (assembly GCA_013360865.1). Classification (NCBI taxonomy): domain Bacteria; kingdom Bacillati; phylum Minisyncoccota; class Minisyncoccia; order Minisyncoccales; family Candidatus Paceibacteraceae; genus Candidatus Paceibacter; species Candidatus Paceibacter sp. The sequence goes on along the minus strand of JABWAS010000018.1, from coordinate 3,968 downwards.
TTGCTGTTCTAAAGGGAGGCCGGGAGATTTCTGTGTTTTGGCTTGAGCCAATGAAAACACAGCGGTAGAAGATAATTTTCAAAAACAAAAATAATTCTGCCGTTATGGGTTATTGAGTCATTAACATTGATTCGATTCTTTGCCCATAACGGCCTTTTTCTTTTAGAACCTATTTTGCCTATCGTTCAAATAGGTTCCGGTGTGTTTTTTATCTGTGGCATTAGTGCTTTGAGTTGAGTTTGAGACTATGTTGCCTTAAATTTTTCCGTGTAATATAATAAATTCATGAAAGTAAATATCAAGGTTACCAATATGCAGCTTACTCCGCAAATCACCGATTACGCGGAGAAGAAGGTTGGCGGACTGGACAAGTTCATCAGTCGGATGGACGAGAGCGTCCAGGCGTGGGTGGAGATAGGTCGGACGACGGCGCATCATCTGAAGGGTGATGTTTATCGCGCGGAAATTCAGATTCGCGTTCCGCATAACCCCAAAGGGGCGAGAGTGGAGGCGACGCACGAGGACCTTTACGCCGCCATAGACGAGGCTTACGGTCTGATGAAACTGGAGCTGGAAAAAATAAAAGACAAGAAAATTTCCGTGGTCAGGAGAAGCGCCAGAATTTTTAAGAAATTTATCCCGTTTTTGGGAGAATAGAAAATGAAGAACAGAGTACATTGGCTTATATTTATCGTAATGGTAGCCGGTTCGTCAGGTACGGTATTTGGTTTTTATCGAACATTTAATATAGAGCAAAAATTTTTAAGCGAGCAGATCGCGAAAGCGCAGATCATGCGTGGCGACAGCGCTTCAAAAAGCAGCGCCTCAAGTGAAATAAAAAAAGAACAAATGAATACAAAAAACAATGATATAAAATACGTCACCCTTAAAACCAATTTTGGCGACGTTAAGTTGGAGCTTTTTTACAAAGACGCGCCGCTGACGGTAGGCAACTTTATAAAGTTATCCACGTCGGGGTTTTACGACGGGGTTAAATTCCACAGGGTCATCAAAGGATTTATGATTCAAGGCGGAGATCCCAACAGCAAAGACGACGACTGGTCCAACGACGCGAAATAAATTCTCATAAATTGGTAAAAGGCGTTTTGGCGATGGCCAACGCGGGACCGAACACCAACGGCAGCCAATTCTTCATCGTTACGGCGGAAAGCACTCCCTGGCTGGACGGACGGCACACCGCTTTCGGCAAAGTCGTTTCCGGAATGGATGTAGTGGATAAAATAGAAAACGTGGCTACCGATAAATCGCGCGGCGATCATCCGATAAAGGATGTTGTCATAAAATCCGTTGTCGTTGAAGAGTAAAACGGGGTTAGGTTTGGCTTATGAAATTTCTCATAAAAGAGCTGGTTGACGAAGGAGTTTTGAAAACGCCGGCTATTATTGATGCCTTCAATAAAATAGACCGGAAAGATTTTGTCCCGGAGGATTTAAAAGATAAAGCTTATCTGAACGCGCCGCTGCCCATAGGCTACGGACAAACAATCTCCCAGCCGTTGACGGTGGCCTTTATGCTGGAGTTGCTTCAGCCGGAGAGGGGAAATAGGATTTTAGAAATCGGCTCTGGCTCTGGTTGGCAGACAGCGCTGTTGGCGCACATAGTCTACGATGTCCGACCTGCCACGTTAAACGATTCCCAACGTGGCAGGTCGGACATCGGTGGTAAGGTTTTTGCCATAGAACTTATTCCGGAACTAATTTTTACAAAAGAAAAATCGCCGAGTTTCATTGCTTTAACGCCGTTAAAGGTATGCCGGAAAACGCGCCGTTTGACAGGATAATTTCCGCCGCCGCGGGAGAGGAAATTCCGTCGGCGTGGAAAGAACAGCTTAAAACCGGCGGCAGGCTGGTGGCGCCGGTAAAGGGCTCTATAATTTTGCTGACCAGAAAATCAGAAACCGAATTCAAAGCCGAAGAGTATCCCGGCTTCGCTTTCGTGCCGCTGGTTTATGGCTAGCGGTTTCCTTTCAAAAAATCTTCGTAACTCATTTCGTTTCTTCCTTCCGGTTTTACTTTTTTTATTTTTAGTTCGCCTGTTTCGGACAACTCCATATCTGTGATTATTACGCGGATTTTGCTGCCATCTTTTTCGGTAAAATAATAAATTCCCGGCCAGGGCTGGAAAGCTAAAAACTTACGGTAAACAATCTCCGGGCTGTTTTTCTCCAAATCCACCAAGCCGTCTTCTTTGGTGATTTTTTTGGTGAAAGTGGCTTTGGCGTGGTCTTGTTCTTGAGCTTTAATTTCTCTTTTTACCCATTTCGAAATCACATCAACCAACATCTGCCCGCCCAACTCCGCCAGTTTTTCCTCTAATTCTTTTGCATTCAGATTTGAGTTTTTAGATTTGAGATTTGAGATTGACAAAATTGGCCCATGATCTACCAGTTCATCCATCAGCATTATTGTCACCCCTGTTTTTTCTTCTCCGCTTAAAATAAAAGATTGGATGGGGGATGGGCCGCGAAATTTCGGCAAAAGCGACGGGTGGACGTTAAGCGTTCCGAATTTGGGAATTTCCAGAACCGATTTTGGAATTATTTTTCCGTAAGCGGCAACGATAAAAAGCGAGAATTCAGAATCAGGAATCATGAATAAAGAGGGGTTAAGTTTTTCCGGTTGAATTATCTTGATTTGATTTTTGATTCTTGATTCATAATTCGTAATTCTCTCCTTCACCGGCGGGGGAGTGAGGACCATCTTCCGCCCCTGAGGTTTATCCGGGGTAGTTACGACAAGACTTGGAACATAGCCGTTCTCAATCAATTTATCAAGAATTTTAACGGCAAATTCCGAAGTGCCGAAAAAGACGAGGTTGAGATTTTTTGTGGTTGACATGTGTTCTTTGTTATGTTTTACTTACCTAAAATCTTTAACAAGTTTATATTAATTCATTTTTTAACTTTAAGAAAGGAGAAAGAGAATGAAAGAAGAAGAATTGTATTTGCAAGTTTCTAATGCTCTAAGACCATTGATTCAGGCGACAGAAAACCTGATAAAAAATGCATTCATTAAGGAGAATAGAGAAAATATTAAGACATGGGTAATGGATAAGAGTTTAAATGACGAGTATAACAGCGCAAGGGGAAATGGTGCCGATAAATTTATGCACATATCAGCAGACAAGAAAGAGAAATTTCAAGTTGATAAGGAAGTGTTTAAATTTGCCTATTCGTTTTTTTGGAACGATCCTTCTGCTGGATTATTTGGTAAAAGTGGGTGTGGTAAATGAAAACTACACAATTGGAACCATTTATATAAGGCCAAAAATCTTTCTTCTTGCTGAGAAGAGTCCCGAGGAGCTCATCGCCACAATGGACTCCAAACAATGGTGGAGAGATGTGTTCATTCCAGAACTAGAAAAAAAGAATAAATAATTTTTATCAAAAACCCTGAACGACCAAACTGTGTCGTTCAGGGTTTTATTTTTTATGTTATCTATATTTTTTCTGGATTTTCAATCTTTTCCAGATTAGTGGCAAAGTCGGTGAAGAGAACGCCGTTTAGGTGGTCCATTTCGTGCTGGAAGATTTGAGCCAGGAGGCCGCTGGCGCCGCGGGAAAATTTTTGGCCGTTTTCGTTTATCGCTTCAACGGCGGCCTTTTCCGCTCTGGCTATCGTGCCGAAAATTCCCGCCACGCTCAAACAGCCCTCGCGGACGATTTGTTTTTTCTTTGATAATTTTGTGATCTTGGGATTTATGAAAACGACGACGGGTTTTATGGTATTTTTTTCTTTTTCGCTTTTTTTGTCGGAGGTTTCTTCTTTTTGTTTTTCAATTTCCTCCGGTTTTATATCATAAAACTCTTTAAGAACGATAAAAATCCGCAAAGGGATGTTGATTTGCGGCGCGGCCAAAGCCACTCCGTCCGGCGTGGCGGAAAGAGTTTTGGCCATATCGGCGAGGAGTTTCTTTATTTTTTCGCTCTTTATTTCTTCCGGCGGCAC
>JABWAS010000017.1 GCA_013360865.1 Candidatus Paceibacter sp. | reverse complement strand
GCCGCTTCTCTCCTAATGCGCGGCATATTCTTGTTTGTTGTATATGGCATATGCTTGATGATATTCCATCAAGTGGTGCCAAGCTATTGAGACTAAACGCTACCATTGACTTTTGTTTATTTTTATGTATAATTAAATTGTTCTTTAAAAAATAAAGTCTCACCAAAACCTTACGCTCAAAAGGAGGGGTTATGGGCAAAGTGAATGGATTTCTTGTCGCTCTTTTTGTAGTAGGCGCCATAGCGGCCGCCTATACAAAAACTTTGATTGAAATTTCCGCCGGATTTTTGAGTTTTTTGAAAATATTGTTGGGCGGAATAATTTTTTACTTTTATCTTTTTACGGGAAAAACCGGAAGGAGGAGGAAATGAGTCTGACCGAAAAAGAAGTTCGGGAAAAAATAATAAAAAGAAGGGAGAACTGGTTATTTTGGATTATTGTGGCTTTGTTTTTGGCAGTGGCGCTTTGTTACATGCTCTGCGGCTGCGCTTCGCAGGCAAAGCAGGCGCCGACGCCGAAAGCGGACAGCGTTCATTACGTTGTCCAAGCAGAGCCGCAAGTACCGATGCAGATACAGGCGGCTCAACTTACAAGCGCCATCTGCCCAAAATGCGGATACTGCAATGAGTTTAAGCAGCCACCCGAACTTTACTCCGCAATAAAATGCGGCCAGTGCGGGGGCAGTTTTCCGTATTTAGGAACTACCGCTCCACAACAACAACCGCAATCCGAATCACATACACAAGACAAGCCACCCTACCAAGGACCGGCAGTGTTACGTCGGGGGTATTTTTACAACGTGAAATACCTCCGTAACAACAGACATGATTCCGACGTCAACTGGAATATCGGCCATGATGGTTCCAGCGGCTCAATCAGTTCTACCAACTCGAGGATAAATGAATATTATCGTGTTGGTGACAGAGGAACTTACTCTGGACCGGCGGATTTTGTCAGAAATTACGGCGGATATTAAACGAAAGGAGAGGAAAAATGAAAATGCTGAAATTTTTGATTTTGATTGTAGTTGTCGTTTTCGTTTCTGAATTTTCTGTCGCCATTGGGCAAACACGCCCGCCACAACCACTGCGGCAACCACCGCTTTATGACGGGGGAAGTTATGTTCCCCAGGTGCCAGACCACGTTGACGGGACGGTTTTTGTAAATAAACAAATTCCGGTTGACCGATACAATGGCAGGGTTGACATACGGCACGACGAGGTCAAGTGGGGCCATCTCGGGCCACTGGCTGGCGCGATGGGATTAAATATCCGTTACCGCGGCCATGCCGGCGGGCCATCCGTGCGAGTTCGCACAAACCGCACGCGGGTGGCTTTGATAAGAAACACCAGGGTTAACAAAAATTTTTGGCGCGACGTAAAGCGCCAAAACAGAAGGAGGTGAGATTATAAAGCACAAAAGGCGTTGAAGTTATTACGACTTCAACGCCTCTATTTTTTTACAATCCGGAATCAATCTTTTTTCTCCTCCTGCGGGCGAAGTTGGCGAAGCGGTGGGCTTCGTCGCGAACCCTTAACAACAAATTTTTTGAAGCTTCAGCCAGTTCCTGGAAAGATTTTTTCGTCCCGGCGGGAAAAACAAGTTTGTCGTTTTGAAATTTGGAAATTCCAACAATCGGAATATTGACTTTATTTTCCGATAAAACTCTTTTTATAAAGACAATTTGAGGCCGGCCGCCGTCTATCAAAATCAAATCAGGCTTTAGCCATTCATCATGCTTCAGCCTTCTCTCAATCACTTCTTTAAGCGCCGCCAGGTCATCGCCCGGCGGCGCTTCTTTTATTTTAAACAATCTGTAAGCGTCTTTGTTTTCATGGCCGTTCTCAAACACCACCATCGCTCCGTAAGTCTCCTTGCCGGCAAAATGAGAAATGTCATACCCTTCAATTCTACCCAGCTTGCCAAAACCCGCGCCGTTCTCATCTTCCCTGTTTATTAAGGCGACATCTTGAACATGTTTTAAACTATCCGCCTTTTCCGGATTCTCTTTCATTAATTTTTTTAGCAACCTCTTTTTCTCGCCGCTTAAAAACAAAACAAGATTGTCAATATTTTTTTGGTAATCTTGTTTGGATATTGCGCCGACGCACACGCCCGGACACAAGCCAATCTGATAATGGAAACAGGGTTTGCCCTGATTCGGCTTACAAGTGCTGTACGGGAAAATCCGGCGGGCGATTTTTAAAATTTCTTTGGCCGTCCGCAAACTTTTGTAAGGCCCGAAAACGGAAAAATTTTTGGCAGGAAAAGCCGCCAACTCTTTGCCTCTTATCGTTATCGGCTTAGGGTAATTCGACTTGTCTATGATTATATAAATAAAGGACCGATCGTCCTTTTCCCGCACATTGTACTTCGGCCAGTGTTTCTTGATGAGATTGGCTTCCAGAATAACGGAATCAATAATAGTGTCCGTAACGATGTGCTCAAGTTTGGCGGCCTGTTCCACCATTTCTTTTATTCTCGAATCTCCGCCAGCCGGCGGAATCCTAAAATAACTCGCCACACGATTTTTCAGGAAAGTCGCCCGCCCGACATAAAGAATACCACCTTGCTTATCAAGGAACATATACACCCCCGGCTTATTCGGCAATTTTTTGGCTTGATCAAATAATGACACAAGTGATCTAATTTATTCAGAGCTCCGAAAACCAAATTTTGGAAAATCCTCTAGCCCCACCCTCGCAGACTCGGGCGGCCGCCCCCGCCCAGGATTTTCAAAATTTGTTTTCTTCGCTCTTTATCTTTTCAAATACTTCTTCAAATACTTTCCCGTGGCGGATTTTGATTCTTTAGCCACGTCTTCCGGAGTTCCGGCGGCCACGATACGCCCGCCGCCCTCGCCGCCCTCCGGCCCAAGGTCAATAATCCAGTCGGCGCATTTGATAACGTGCATGTTGTGCTCAATTATCAGCACCGAGTTGCCTTTCTCCACCAATTTGTTCAGCACCTTCAGCAACATTTCCACATCCTTATAATGAAGCCCGACGGTTGGCTCGTCCAAAATATACAGCGCCCGCTTGCCCAATGGCCCGACCAGCTCCCGGGCCAGTTTTATTCTCTGCGCTTCCCCGCCGGAAAGAGTCGTGGCCGACTGGCCAAGCTCCAGATAACCCAGCCCCACTTCCTCCAAAACTTTCAGCTTGTCCGTAATGAGATAAATGCCGTCAAAAAATTCCCGCGCTTCGGAAATGGACATTTTTAAAACATCGTGGATATTTTTCTTTTTATGCTTTACCTCCAGGGTTTCGCGGTTGAATCTCTTGCCGCGACAGACCTCGCACTCCACCGTAACGGCCGGCAAGAAATGCATCTCTATGAGATTAAAGCCGGCTCCTTCGCAGGCCTCGCACCGGCCGCCGGGACGGTTGAAGGAAAAACGGGAGTAGGTGTATCCCCTTTCCCTCGCCTCCGGCAAAGAAGCGTAAAAGTCGCGGATGTGGGTAAATATTCCGGTGTAAGTAGCCGGATTGGAGCGCGGACTGCGGCCTATGGGCGACTGGTCCACCATCACCAACTTGTCTATGTATTCCGCGCCCAGAACTTTGCTCACATTTTCCAAGGGCTCGTTGATGCGGGATTTTATGCGATTCAAATTTCTATACAAAACATCGTAAAGCAGAGTTGACTTGCCGCTGCCGGAAACTCCGGAGATGCACACCAGTTTGCGCAATGGAATTTCGGCGTTCAAGTTTTTAAGATTATTGGCCGTGGCGCCGATTATTCTTATGCTTTCCGTCGTTTTGCTTCTTCTGGCCGGAATTTCTATCTTTCTTTTTCCGGTGAGATATTCCAGGGTGCTGGAGCCTTTCGTCGGCGATTTAAGAAGCTTGTCCAAGAAACCTTCGGCCACGACTTCGCCGCCGTTCTTGCCCGCCTCCGGTCCAAGATCCACCAAAAAGTCCGAAGCAAAAATCGTTTCTTCGTCGTGCTCCACCACGACCACGGAATTATTCTGATCGCGCAAAGATTTCAATGTTTTCACCAGCCGGTCGGTGTCCCGCTCGTGCAAGCCGATGGTCGGCTCGTCCAACACGTAAAGCGTGCCGGAAAGTTTGGAACCTATCTGCGAAGCCAACCTTATCCTTTGCGCCTCGCCGCCGGAAAGAGTTTCCGCTTCTCGGTTCATCGTCAGATAATCCAGCCCCACTTCCAGTAAAAAGTTCAGGCGGTCTTTAATTTCTTTGACCACGTTAAGGGCGATTTTCTTTTCGCGGGCGGACATTTTTTCCTCGTATTCGGCAAAAAAGATATAGGCGTTATCAATGGACATCGCCGTAGCTTCTTCAATATTTTTGTTCTTAATCTTCACAGACAACGCTTCCGGCTTTAGCCTTTTGCCGTGACAATCGGGGCAGATGGTATTCAAAAACAAATCAACTTTGCCCAGGCCGTTGCAGGTCGGGCAAGCGCCATGGGGGCTGTTAAAAGAAAACAACCTCGGCTCCACCTCGGGAAAAGCGAAATTGTCGTTGGGGCATGTCCAGCTGGCAGAAAGCAAAATCTCGCTAGCCCCGACATGCGATGTCGGGGAATTTTTTGACATCGCATGTCGGGGTTCGGCGCTAAACATCGCCTTTATCAACCCCTTGCTGTGTCGCAAGGCCGACTCCACCGCTTCAAAAAGACGGCTTTGGTCCTTTATTAAAACTTTATCTATCACAATATCTATATCGTGCGCTTTGTATCGGGAAAGGGTTATTTTTTCGTGCAGGTTGTGGATATTGCCGTCAATCATCGCCTCGCCGAATCCCAGCCCGAGAAAATCATAAAGCAGCTGGTAGTATTCTCCTTTTCTTCCCCGCACCACCGGCGACAAAATCGTCACGTATTCTTCCTTTAATTCTTTGGCTTTGCTGATAACAATATCCACCATTTCCTCCGGCGAAAGCTTTTTTATCCGCGCGCCGTCTATGGGGCAGAACACTTCGCCTAAGCGCGCGTACAAAACGCGGAGATAATCGTAAATTTCCGTGAGCGTGCCAACGGTAGAACGAGGGTTGTGCGAAAGCGCCCGTTGATCTATGGCGATAGCCGGAGAAAGGCCTATCATCTCGTCTACGTCTGGCCGGTCCATCTGGCCCAAAAATTGCCGCGCGTAAGGAGAAAGAGATTCTATGTATCGCCTCTGCCCTTCTGCAAAAATTGTATCAAAGGCCAAACTTGATTTTCCCGAGCCGGACACGCCGGTAAAAACCACCAATTTATTTTTGGGAATTTCCAGCGAGATGTTTTTCAGGTTATGTACTCTGGCGCCTTTTATTATTATTTTTTCTCCTTCATCTTGCACGCCAAAATGTTAGCACAAACATTGACAGTGAGGCAAATTTAGCGCAGGATTTTTATTTTTCCAAAAATTTTAGGATGTAGTCGCAATATTTGTTGTAATCCCGCAAACAATCGCCTATTGAATTATAAACTCTTGAGTAATCAATCTTGTCGTACTCATGAACAAGTATGTTCCTAGTGCCAACGCTTTTTGAAATTTCTTCCGCAAAACTTTTGTCGTAAATGCCAAGCTCGGCTAATGATGTAAAAGTTTCTTTGTAATCTTTAGGCGCGGAAATATTTTTATTCTCGCTTTCCGCTATAATGTGTTGGTTTATGTCTATAGCCCTCGCGATGATTCTTTCCAAGACTCTTTCCACCGCCGCCTGTTTTATAAAATCATTCGCAATCTCATCCAAAGTGTATTTCGCCAAATCGGATAATTTGACCACCTCGTCTTGAATAAGCGATATTTTTCTTTTTATAAAATCTATGTTAAGCATATTTTAAACCGCCAAACTTTTTTTAATAAAAATTTGCCTTTTTTTTATAATTTTATTTTCCAGTTCAAAAAGCGACCTTGCGTCAACATAATCCCTGAATGAAAACGCTTTAAATTCTTCATACAGTTGATGGTCGCCAAACAAAAGAACGCCTTTTTTCGTAATTTCATATCTTAAGAGAATGTTGGCGCTATCCAAATCTGCAAGGTCAATCTTATCTTCATTGGCGGCAAAAATTTTTGAAAAATTTTCCAGTATTTTTGAATATTTATTTATATCTTCAAAAATACTTTTTCCGTTTTTAAGAGATACGGCAATATCAAAATCGCTGTCTTTTGCGCCGGTTCCAATAGCCCGCGAACCGAACAAAACTGCGAACCTAACTTCCGCTTTTTTGGCAAAGCTATTTAATTTTTTCTGATCAAAATTTACCATGTCTAAATTCTATCAAAAATTGACAATAAAGCAAACTTATATCCCAAACAATTCTCGCGCGTTTTTGGTTGTTTGTTCAGCCACTTCGTCAAAACTCAACCCTTTTATTTCCGCGATTTTTTGAGCGACATATTTTACATACGCCGGCTCATTTCTTTTTCCGCGATGCGGCGCCGGAGCGACATAAGGGCAATCCGTTTCCGTCAGTATTTTTTCCAGCGGAATTTGCCTGACAGTTTCTTCGTATTCTTTGGCAAATGTTATTACACCGGAGAAAGAAATATAAAATCCAAGATCAATGTATTTTTTTGCTTGGTCGGCAGTGCCGGTAAAGAAATGCATCACTCCACTTGAAAGCTTGGCTTCCAAGTGGAGAATTTTGAATAAATCATCGTGCGCCTGCCCGCTAACGCCTGAGCGTAGCGATGGCGGGCGGGCGTCGCGGCAATGGATTATCAACGGCTTATTAACTTCTTTTGCCAACTCGATATGCTTGGCAAAAATTTCTTTTTGTTTTTCTTTAAAATTTTGATCGGTTACTCTGAAATAATCCAAACCGCACTCACCGATAGCCACCACCTTTTCGTGTTTCGCCAATTCCAGATAAAAATCATAATTAAACTCCTCTTCGTTTGATTTATATTTAACCGGTTCGCCGTTTTCTTGATACTCAACATTTTGTTCCATTAAATGGCTCGGATGCAAACCTACCGCGGCAAACACTCCTTCTTCGTATCCTTCAGCCATTTTTACGGCCATTTCGGACGTCGCTTTCTCCGCTCCGACATTTATCACCCAAATTCCGTCTTTAAGCGACCTTTTTATTGTTTCATTAGAGTCATTTTTAAAGTCATTAAAGTTAACGTGGGCGTGGGTGTCAATCAATTTTAGATTTTCCATTTTTATTTTCTTTAGTCTCAATATCCAATAATTTTTTGATTTCTTTTTTGATGGTTTGGGGCGTTATCTTATTTTCCTTATTATACTCCATCTGGATTTTGCGGCGGCGTTCCACCTCGTCTATCGCCCGCTTCATTGAGCCGGTGATATTGTCGGCGTACAAAATCACCTTGCCGCTGACGTTTCGGGCCGCCCGGCCCATGGTCTGGATAAGCGACTGCTCGCTGCGCAAAAATCCTTCCCGGTCAGAGTCAAGAATCGCAACAAGAGAAACCTCCGGCAAATCCAAACCTTCGCGCAAAAGATTAACGCCAACCAAAACATCAAATTCACCCTTTCTGAAGCCGGTCAGAATTTCCACCCTTTCCAGCGTCTTTGTTTCCGAGTGCATATATTTGGCCTTAAATCCTTTTTTAAGCAGAAATTCAGTCAGTTCTTCGGCCATTTTTTTGGTCAGTGTGTTGACGATTGTTCTTTCCCCTTTTTTGGCAATACCCCCGGCCTCTTCCATTATGTCGTTTATCTGACTGCGGTTTAATTTCCGGTCAAAAACAGGACGCACTTCTATCGGCGGGTCAATCAGTCCGGTCGGCCTGATCACTTGTTCGGCCACCTGCTCCGATTGTTCCATTTCCCACTTGCCCGGCGTGGCGGAAGTAAAAATTGTCTGGCCGGTAATCTTCTCAAGCTCTTCAAATTTTAGCGGCCGGTTGTCCAGAGCCGAGGGTAATCGCCAACCGAATTCTATCAATGTCTGTTTGCGCTGGCGATCGCCCTCGTACATGCCCCGGATTTGCGGCACGGCGATATGCGACTCGTCTATTATGGTAAGAAAGTCCGGCGCTTTTCTTGACTTGGAAGCTAAGCTTCCAAGTGCCCTTGGAAGCTTAGCTTCCAAGTCATTAGTCGCAAAATAGGAAAGCAATGTGTCCGGCGGTTCTCCGGCCAGTTTACCCGTCAGGTGGCGGGAATAATTTTCCACCCCATGACAATAACCCAGAGTTTTTAGCATCTCCATATCATAACGAGTTCTCCTCTCCAGTCGTTCCGCCTCCAGCAATAATCCATTTTTCCGGAAAAAATCTAGCCGTTCTTTTAACTCTTCTTTTATGTTTTTAAGCGCCTCCTTCATCTGCGGTTCAGAGCTGACGAAATGTTTTGACGGAAAAATAATTATGTCCTTGAGCTCCTCCTTTATCGTTCTAGTCAGGGCGTCAATGGCCAGAATTGATTTTATTTTCTGATTTTCAATTATTATCTCGTATGAAAATTTGTCCCCGCCGGCGGTCATCACGTCTATGATGTCGCCGCGCGCGCGGAAAACGCCTCTCTTCAAAAGGCCGGTTGTCCTTGAAAACTGGATTTTTACCAGTTGTTTTATCAGATCGCCTCTGGTAATGGGCTGGCCGACCTCCAGATGCAAAGCCGACTCCGCGTAGGTCAGGGGCAAACCCAGGTTGTAAATGCAGGAAACGGACGCCACCACGATGACGTCGCGCCGGCTCATCAGCGCGCCGGTGGCCTGGTGGCGCAACTTGTCTATCTCCTCGTTTATCATCACTTCTTTGTCTATGTAAGTGTCCGTTACCGGCAAATACGCTTCCGGCTGATAGTAGTCGTAATAGGAAACGAAATAATTGACGGAGTTTTGCGGGAAAAATGTTTTGTATTCCTGGTACAGCTGGGCGGCCAGCGCCTTATTGGGCGCCAACACCAAAACCGGCCGGTCCAGACCGGCGATAATATTGGCCATGGTAAAAGTCTTGCCGGAACCGGTCACGCCCAAAAGCGTCTGGTAGCGATAACCTTTTTTTATACCCTCAACCAGTTTTTTTATCGCCTGCGGCTGATCGCCGCTCGGCTTATAATCGGAGTGGAGTTTAAATAACGCCATAATCCATATTCCACCACGAAGCGGGTTTCAAATCAATTATTCACAGCCTCAAGCAAAAAACCGCTTCTTTAAAATTTTACCGTGCTAAAATGGAGGCAATGGGCGTTATCAACAAAACTTCGCTTAAGTTCATCGCCGGATTTTTGGCGATAATATTCGCCGGCATCGTGAGCCTGGCGGTGATAAAAGGATTTAAGTAAAAACCGCTGAAATTCAGCTTAATTTGAGGTAATTTTTCCAGTAGTCGTAAAGCTCTTTGGTCGCCACCAAATCCCCTACGTTGTATCGGGCTATTTCTTCGTACTTTTTTTCTTTGAACAATCCGGCCACATCGTCGCCCGTGACTCCTTGCGCTTTGGGACTGGTTATATCGAACGCCCGGCACCATAAATGAAGCCCGCCTTTTTTCCTGACAGCTCCGTAAAAAGTAAGCTGGTCCAGCAAATCAATATGCGAAGCGCCAAATCTTTGGCTGCTCAAATACCGGTTGGACATCAAGTCTTTGGTCGGTTTTATCTTATGGACCGCCGAGCGCACCATCAGAAACGGGGCGTCAAATCCCCGGCCGTTGAAGGTGATGAATTCGTTGTATTTTTCCGCGCCCTTCCAGAAATTTTCCAGCATTTCTTTTTCCGAACAGGGTTTGAAGGAGATATTGCCCTCCTCAAATTCCTTGGCATTCACGTCCGGGGACTGGAAGTAAACCACGCCTTTGTTTTTCTCGTAATCCAAGACGCCGATGGCCACGATCTGGCCGGTCAACGGAGAAAAACCGAGCCCGTCTTTAAGCTCTTTTAAAGCCTTTTCATATTCCGCCTCGTTGTCGGACTCTTTCTTTATCCAGCGGGTCAAAACTTCCTGGGTGGCTTCGTCCAGGTCGTCAAAATTTTCCCCCACCGTTTCTATGTCAAAAATAAGTTTGGACATGTTTTAACAAAACGCCTTAACAACAGTGTTTAATTTTTCTCCGGCGTCAAAAAGCTCAATGTAAAGATAAAGCCCGACTAAGACAACCAGCGCTATAAAAAATATCATCAGAGCTTTTTCCATGACATTATCTTAACAGAATAAAAAATAACGACAAACATCTGTGGGTAGATTCAAGAATATAACGCAACACCTGTTGCCTTGTAGAATACCTTGGCAGGTACCCCAAATTTAAGACACTGATTCCATGAAATTATCAGCGTAATTTTGTAGAATCAGCTATATGAAAAAATCATATCGCGTCGCTCCGGAAATAAAGGAGCAGATTATCAACCGAATTAAAAACGAAGGTGTTTCCGTATCCGTTGCCGCTTCCGAACACGAAAAAGAAATGATAAGGACAAGCGTCTTGCCCAACAGCGAACTTGTTCCTTACGCCAACCTTTCCCGCTCCTCTTTGTATTATCAACCAAAGCAACCGATTAAAGACTGGTCTTTGAAATGCCGAATAGAGGAAGTGTTAAGAGAGCATCCGAGCTATGGCCATAAAAGACTGGCGCTTGCCCTTAAACGGAACAAGAAAGCGGTTATCAGGGCGATGAAGCTGTTTGGAATCAAACCATACCGCCGAAGAGCCAGAAAACCCTTTAAAATCAACAAACCGAGCGATTGTTGTTATCCCAACCTTTTGCTGGTCAGTTGTCCGTTTTACGAAAACCATATCTGGGCATCGGACTTCACTTACATTCCGTTTAAAGGAAAATTCGTTTATCTAGCCACGATATTTGATTTGTTTACCAGAAAAGTAAAAGGATTGTCCGTTTTGACCAATCACAGCGTCCAGTTAACAGCCAACGCCTTGCTGTCCGCTTTGATCCATAATCCCAGACCGGCAATCTTTCATTCCGACAACGGAACGGAATACGACGCTAAAGATTTCAGAACCATTCTGGAAAATGTCGGTTCCCTAATCTCTCGTTCCAAACCGGGCTGTCCTTGGGAGAACGGTTATCAGGAATCCTTTTATTCCCAGTTTAAAGTTGATCTGGGAGATCCGAACAGGTTTG
>JABWAS010000016.1 GCA_013360865.1 Candidatus Paceibacter sp. | reverse complement strand
TAATTGGAATAGTTTTATTTATTTTGTTAGCTGTTTTCTCTCTTTTATTTTTCGTCCATAAATGCTAGTTTACATCTATGTCATCTTTGTCTATCGGAATTGTCGGATTACCAAATGTGGGAAAGTCCACGCTCTTTAAGGTATTGACCAAAAGACATGTGGATATAGCCAATTATCCATTTTGCACCATTGACCCGAGCGTGGGGGTGGTGGAGGTGCCGGATGAAAGACTGGGCAAACTGACCGAATTTTCCAAGTCCAAAAAAACGGTGCCGGCGGTCGTGGAGTTCGTGGACATTGCCGGCCTGGTGAAAGGCGCTTCGGAAGGGGAAGGTCTGGGCAATAAATTTCTGGCTAACATCCGCAAGGTGGACGCCATTGCCGAGGTGGTGCGGGTTTTCAACAACGACAAAATCATCCATGTCCATAATAAGATTGACCCGTTAAACGATGTGGGCGTGATAGAGACGGAACTTATTCTGGCCGACTTGGAAACAGTGAACAAAAGAATCGCCGGACTCGAGCGTGAAGCGAAAGGCAACGACAAGGAAGCAATGAAGAAACTGGAAGTCGTTAAAAAAATAAAAGCCGTTTTGGAACAAGGCAAATTGGCCAACGGCTGCGAGTTAAAAGACGAGGAAAAACTGCTGCTCAAAGATTCTCACCTGCTCACAATGAAGCCGATTTTGTATATTTATAATATTTCAGACAAAAATACGGAATTGCCGGAAGATTTGAAAAATAAAAATCACGTAGTTTTGGACATCAAAACAGAGGAAGATTTGATGGAGATGAACGAACAGGATAAAAAAGAACTGGGGGTACGAAGCAACATTGATAATTTGATCGTGGAATCTTATAAACTGCTAGGTTTGATGAATTATTTTACCACCGGCGAAGACGAAACGAGGGCATGGACGGTTAAACAAAATTCCACCGCGCCGGAAGCGGGAGCGGCCATCCACGGCGACTTCAAAGAAAAATTCATCCGCGCCGAAGTAATAAACTGGCAAAATTTGCTGGAGTCCGGCTCTTACGCCAAAGCCAGAGAGAAAGGTTTGGTGCGCACGGAAGGAAAGGAATATGTGGTAAAGGACGGCGACGTGATTGAGTTTAAGATATAAAAAATAAAAATGTACACAGATAAATGCGATCTCTAAGGAGCGTGTACATTTTTAATAAAATTGCATAAACCTTTCTTTTGTGCTTCCATAAGTGTAGAGTACTTTATTTTTAGCAATCTTTTAAAATTAAGGAGGATGTTATGTGTTTTGGATGTTTAGGCAACCCACCGGGTGGCGGGAGAAGACGAGAGAAAGAGAAAGATCGAACTCATGTTCGCCACAGACCAGGCGTTTGGATACCACCTAGCGAGAGGTCAGAGAAACCAGAGAAAAAAGAATTGTCAGCAATCTTAGTAATCTTAGCAATGGTTGCAGTAATTGCTGCCATTGTGGTGGCGGCGTGTTGGTCGCTTTAATTTGCCAGAATTACTAGCAAACCTTAAATTTTCATCAACTTAGGTATAAAATCCTGCGCTGAAATATTAAAAAATAAGCGCAGGATTTTTTTGAATAAAATCAAAAATCATTGTATTATACTTATAGTGTTATGAAATCATACGACCCTAAAAAGATAGAAAAAATTACTTTAAATAAAAACAGCAGAGCGGCTGTTTTTATAGATGCTTCAAATATTTATCATTCCCAAAAACATCTAGGCTTTAAGATTGATTTTAAAAAATTACTGGATTATCTTAAAAAAGAAACAAACTTATCGCGAGTTTATTTTTATACGGCCTATGATCCGGAACATGAGAAGCAAAAATCTTTTTTGGATTTTCTGGAAATAATCGGATATAAAGTTAGGACTAAAAAAGTAAAGTTTATAAAAGACAAAAATAACGAATCGGGCGGATTTCATAAAGGCAATTTAGACGTGGAACTCACCATTGATGTTCTTGAAAACAAAGATAATTATGAAACACTGATTTTGGTGAGCGGAGATAGCGATTTTGCGCCACTTCTGCAATTGATGAAGATGAAATACGGTAAAAAATGTTTTGTTATGGCGACAAAGTATAATGTGTCGATAGAACTTATAAAATGCGCGAAATATATTAATTTTTCTAAATTTAAGAAATTTATTAAAAAATAAAAATCCCGCACCCTTGCGGGCCGGGAAGTTTGGTTCTGTCCAGTCGTAACTGAACATTATCAATATAGCAAAATAAAGACATTTGTCAAATCAATTTAATTATGCGTAACTACGACCCTAAAAAGACAGAAAAAAAGTGGCAGAAATATTGGAAGGAAAACGGTATTTATAATACGAAAGAAGATCCAAAAAATCCCAAATGCTATGTGCTGGATATGTTCCCGTATCCGTCCGGAGAAGGTTTGCATGTGGGGCACCCCAAGGGATACATCGCCACGGACGTTTACTCGCGGTTTAAAAAAATGAGCGGATATAACATCCTGCATCCCATGGGCTGGGACGCTTTCGGCCTGCCGGCGGAAAACTACGCCATAAAGAATAAAATCCATCCCAAAATATCAACGGACAAGAATATAAAAAGGTTTAAAAAACAGATTGAGCGGATAGGATTTAATTATGATTGGGATAGGGAGATAAACACCACTGATCCCGAATATTACAAATGGACGCAGTGGATATTTCTCAAAATGTTTGAGAAAGGGTTGGCCTATCAGTCTTATGAGCCAATAAACTGGTGCCCATCCTGCCAGACCGGCTTGGCCAACGAGGACGTGGAAGACGGCAAGTGCGAAAGATGCGGCACGCCGGTCATAAAAAAGTCGATGCGGCAGTGGGTGCTCAAGATTACCGATTACGCCGAAAGGTTGCTTGAGGATTTAAATAAGCTCAACTGGCCGGAGCATATAAAGGAATCACAGAGAAATTGGATAGGCAAGTCGGAAGGAGCGACAATAAAATTCAAAGTCGGGGGGTCAAAATTTTCGACGGGCGATTTGGAAGTTTTTACTACTCGGGTGGATACGATTTTTGGGGTTACTTATGTCGTTTTGTCTCCAGAACATCCTTTAATACAAGAATATGAAAACGCTCCGCGTCCGGCGGGAGAGATGGGTATAACTAATTTTGAAGAAGTTAAAAAATACGCGGAAGAATCTAAAAATAAAACCGACTTGCAGAGAACGAATTTGGTCAAAGAAAAAACCGGCGTGGAATTAAAAGGCATAAAAGCGATAAATCCCGCCAATGGAGAAGAATTGCCAGTTTGGGTGGCGGATTACGTGCTGGCTTCTTACGGTACCGGCGCGGTAATGGCCGTGCCGACGCACGATGAAAGAGACGCGGAGTTTGCCAAGAAATACAACTTGCCGGTTTCCAACGCGGCTTTGATTGGCAAAGACGAGGCGATAAAAATTTCCGGCGGAAAAAAAACGATTAAATACAAACTTCGCGACTGGGTGTTTTCCCGCCAGCGCTATTGGGGCGAGCCGATTCCGCTCGTGCATTGCGATAATTGCGGCGTAGTGCCAGTGCCGGAAAAAGATTTGCCGGTTAAATTGCCGAAAGTGAAATTTTATGAACCGACTGGAACGGGCGAATCGCCGCTCGCGACAATAAATAAATGGGTAAATACAAAATGCCCAAAATGCGGAGGCAAGGCCAAAAGGGAAACCAACACCATGCCCCAGTGGGCCGGCTCGTCCTGGTATTACTTGAGATACGCGGACCCCAAAAACAGCGAAGTTTTCGCGGATAAGGAAAAAGAGAAATACTGGATGCCGGTAGACGTGTATGTGGGAGGGGCGGAGCATGCCACCCGGCATCTTATCTACGCCCGTTTTTGGCATAAGTTTTTATACGATATCGGAGAGGTAAGCGGGAAAGAGCCGTTCATGAGATTGCATAATGTCGGTCTTGTCACGGCCGAAGACGGTAGAAAAATGAGCAAAAGATGGGGTAATGTCATCAACCCCGACGATGTTGTTGAGAAGTGGGGGGCGGACACGCTAAGGATGTACGAGATGTTTATGGGTCCGTTTGAACAGGCGATACCATGGAGCGAAAAAAACTTAATAGGACTTAGAAGATTTTTGGCGAGTATCTTTGACTATGTTTACGGGTGGAAAGAAAATTATGAAAAAGACGTTAAAGCTGATTCTAAAAATAAAGAATTATATGGGAGAAAAGATTGGGGCGGAGAAATTAGCGCGGATCTTAATAAGACAATCAAAAAGGTTTCCGAAGACATAGAAAATTTTAAATTCAACACGGCGATATCATCCTTGATGATCTTTTTCAACCTGGCAAGAAAAGAATTACCAACAGGTCTTGTTAAAAGCACGCCAATGTCAATTCCGCAGATGGAGAGTTTTATAAAGCTTCTCGCTCCTTTCGCGCCGCATTTGGCGGAGGAAATTTGGCAGGGGATACTTGGTCATAAAACTTCAATTCATCTTGAAAAATGGCCGGTTTTTGACGAGGAGAAAATCAAAGAAAAAACGTTCAAATTGGTGGTGCAGATAGACGGCAAAACCAGGGATGTTTTTGAGGCGCCGGCGGGAATTTCCGAAGAAGAAGCCAGAGTATTGACATTAAAACGTGAAAATGTTAAAAAATATGTAAACGAAAAGGGCATAGAAAAAATAATTTTCGTGCCCGATAAAATAATAAGCATAATAACGCGACCTTAACCGCGTATAAAAATTAAAATGGCGACACTAAGTTTCAAACCAAAAAGCGTTACCAAACAATTTATATCCTGTCTCAAGGAAAGGACCAAAGATATCGTGGTTCAGCGTTTTGGGTTGGGCGAAAACGTGGAAAAAATGACTCTTGAAGCCATCGGAGACCAGTATGGCATAACCAGGGAACGGGTCAGGCAAATCACCAACTTCGCTTTCAATGTCATCAAAGAAAATCCGGCTTTTGAGTCGGCCGCCGATGTTTTCGCCGAGCTTAAAGAAGCCATAGAGCAAAAAGGCCGAATTCTTTCCGAGAAAGACGTTCTTTCTTCGTTGTCGGGCGACCCGTCTCACGAGAACCACGTTTACTTTTTGTTGGTTCTGGGCGACGAGTTCACCAAGCTTAAGGAAGACGACGAGTTCCATCATCGCTGGACGATAAGCCAGGAAACGGCTGACAAAATCCACGACGCTTTGCGCTCGCTGCACAATGACATAAAAGAAGACGACCTGGTGGCGGAGAAGCACATCGTTTCTTCTTTGAAAAAATACGCGGAAAACGCCACGGGCGAAAATATAAGCGAGGAGGCCGCCAGAAGGTGGCTCAATATCTCCAAGGTCATAGGTGCCAACGCTTTGGGCGAGTGGGGATTGTCCGTTTCTCCCAGCATCAAGCCGAGGGGCGTGAGAGATTTGGCTTATCTTGTTTTAAGAAAAGAAGGTTCCCCGATGCACTTTACCGAAGTGGCTCAAAAAATATCCTCGCATTTCTCCAAACCGGCCAACCCGGCCACGGTGCATAACGAGCTGATAAAGGACGGGCGGTTTGTTCTCGTCGGGCGCGGACTTTACGCCTTGTCCGACTGGGGTTACAAGTACGGCACGGTAAGAGACATCATCAAATTCATAATCAAATCCGAAGGTCCGGCCGCTAAAGACGAAATAATCAAAAGAGTTCTCAAGGAAAGATACGTCAAAGAGAACACCATTCTCGTTAATCTTCAAAACAGGGAATTTTTCAGGAGAAACAAAGAAGGGAAATACCTGATTTCCTAGTTTTTAAAGTTAAAAGTTTGTAAAGCCTGCCTGCCGGCAGGCAGGTTCATAAAGTTCGGGCGGAAGTTCTAAAAAATCCCAAACAGTGCTATAATAAAAGCCATGGAGCTGTTTTCGGTTCAAAGTTTTTTTCTCGGTTTTTTCAGGGTGTTGCTGGATTCCAGTTTTTTGTGGCTGCCGGCGATACTCGGCTATCTTTTGTGGAAACTCTGGCTATATTACATCAGGCTTAAATTTTTAGGCGAGATGGAATGGGCGATGCTGGAAATAAAATTCCCCCGAGAAATCCCTAAAAGTCCGCGGGCGATGGAAATGATTTTAAACGTCCTTCATCTGCAGAGGAGGGACGGAAACTTCGTGGATAAATACTGGAAAGGGGTTTTGCGCCCGTGGTTCAGCCTGGAGGTGGCGAGCTTCGGCGGCCAAATTCATTTTTATTTATACATCCCCAAAGGCATCAAAAAACTGGTTGAATCGCAAATCTACGCCCAGTACCCGGACATAGAATTGGAGCAGGTTGATGATTACACTCTGGCCGTCGCCCGGGGCGACAAGGAGAATCTAAAGTTTTACGCCGGCGAATATATTCTGGAAAAAGAAGACGCTTATCCCATAAGAACATACATTGACTACGGGCTGGACAATCTCGCGGCCGAAGAAGAACAGAAAACGGACCCGATGACGTCTCTTCTGGAGCTTATGGGATCTTTGAAAGCGGGCGAACAAATCTGGTTTCAGATTTTGATACGTTCCACCAAAACAAAATGGAAAGACGCCGGCGCAAAACTGGTGGAAAAAATGATGAAGAGGGACCAAAAAGAAGAAGACTCTTTCAGCTCGCTGATGCTTTCTCCCGGGGAAAGGATTGTGCTGGAGGCGATTGAGAGAAACGTTTCCAAGCTTGGTTTTGACACCTGCGTCCGTGTGGCTTATCTGGCGGAAAAGGATTTGTTCAACCGGGCGATGCCGCATGTAATTACCGGCGCGATGACCCAGTATAACGCTCACAATCTGAATGGATTCAAGAGGATAAACGCCACGGCTTACGTCAATTATTTATTAAGGGAATCCAGGGAGTCCGCCAGAGAAAGAAGAATGTTTGCCGCTTATTGCCAGAGGGCGGCTTTCTACATACCGGTTTCTTACTCCCGCAAGACTTACGTTTTAAATACCGAGGAACTGGCCACCATTTATCACTTCCCGGTACCCCGCCGAGCGGTAAGGGGCAAGTCGGTTGTAAATGAGGATTATTCTCAAAACATACATCTTGTGGCCGGTTTCTTTTTTGCTGCTGTCTTTTTTCTCGTGGCAGGTTTTTCTGGCGCCTCCGGAAAATTTTCCTGAAGATAAAATGATAAGGATTAAAAAGGGAGCAAGCTTGAGGGAAGTTTCGGGATTGATGAAAAACGAAAATCTGATAAAAAACAAAACGGCTTTTGTCGTGGCGGCCGGGATTTCCGCCAAGGCCAATAAAATAAAGCACGGCGATTATTTGTTTGAAAAGCGGACTTCGGCGCTGGCGATAATCCGGCGCGTCGTCAGGGGGGAGTTTGGAGTGCAACCGGTAAAGATAGTGGTGCCGGAAGGCTCCGACAATCTGGACATTGCCGGAATGTTTTCCGACTTTGAATATTTTGACAAGGAAAAATTCATCAAGGAAAGCGAAGGCAAAGAAGGGTATTTGTTTCCTGACACGTATTTGTTTTTTAAAACCGCCGAAGCGGAAGAAATAATAGGGGAGATGACCGCCAATTTCAAAAAGAAAGTCGGCGACATAAGCAAAGATGCGCTAATTATGGCTTCCATGATAGAGAAAGAAGCTTCAAATGGGCAGGACAGGAAAGTCATTTCCGGTATCTTATGGAAGAGAATAAAAATAAACATGCCTTTGCAGGTTGACGCTGTTTTCCCTTATATTACCGGAGAAAAAGAAATTTCAAAATTGATTCGCCTTACAATACGTATCTTTACAAAGGATTGCCGCCCGGTCCAATCGCCAATCCAGGTTTGGACGCCATAGACGCCGCTTTAAATCCTGAAGATTCACCCTACCTGTATTATCTCCACGACAAAAACAGCACGACCCGTTTCGCCAGAACCTACGAGGAGCACCTGAAAAACGTTGAAAAATACCTGAAGTAACTCTGGACTTGTTTTGATTTATATTGTATTATTTTAGGGTGAAAAAATCGGGTGAAAATAAAAAAACAAAGGTTTTTGTAGCGATGTCAGGCGGGGTGGACAGTTCCGTCGCGGCTTTGCTGCTCCGAAAGCAGGGTTATAATTTGGTTGGTTGTTATATCAAAGGCTGGTATCCTCCAGGCATTATTTGCTCGTGGAAAGAAGACAGGCGCGACGCGATGAGAGTGTGCGCCAAACTGGGCATTCCGTTTATAACCATTGACGCTGAGAAAGAGTACAAAAAAGAAGTGGCGGATTACATGATAAGCGAATACAAAGCCGGTCGGACGCCCAACCCGGACATTATGTGCAACAAGCACATTAAGTTCGGCGTGTTTTTGAAGAAAGCCTTGGCGATGGGCGCTGATCATATCGCCACTGGCCATTATGTGAAAATTGAGAAAGGTAGATTAAAAATTGCCAAAGATCTCAATAAAGACCAGTCTTATTTCTTGTGGACTTTGACGCAGGAGCAGCTTAAACACTGCCTTTTCCCAATAGGCGATTTATTGAAGTCGGAAGTAAGGGAAATTGCTAAAAAACACGGTTTAGCGACGGCGGAAAAAGAGGAAAGCCAGGGGGTGTGTTTTATCGGCGAATTTAATATGGAAGATTTTTTGAAAAAGAGCATCAAGCCGAAGAAAGGAAAAGTGGTAAACGAGAAAAAGGAAACAATCGGGACGCATGATGGTCTGGCGTTTTACACCATCGGCCAGCGGCGCGGTTTCGGCTTCAAAGGCGGCGCGGCGCCTTATTATGTCGTCGCCAAAGATTTTAAGAAAAATATTTTGGTGGCGGCGGAAAAAGCGGCGGAAAATAAATTTGCTGAAAAAGAAGTCGCGATAATGGACGCGAATTGGATAAGCGGTTTTGCTCCAGACAAAAATAAAAAATATAAGGCGAGAATAAGGTACCGTCAGCCGCTGGAAGAATGCAAAATTAGAATTAAGAATCAAGAATTAAGAATCAAGGAAAAAAGAGAAAATTCAAATAATATATTAATTCATAATTCTGAATTCGTGATTCTGTTTGATAATCCCCAAAAAGCTGTTACGCCCGGTCAATCGTTGGTGATTTATGACGGGGAGGAGCTGGCGGGAGGAGGAATTATTGTTTAGGTTGTAGGAGTTAGCTTGTAGGAATTAGGAAAAATTTTAAAAACCTGCAACCTGCAACCTGCAACCTAATTCCTGGTTAACGCCCTTCTCTTCTTAATATCGTCATTATGGTTTTAAGCAGGATTGATATTTCCAAAGGCAACGACCTGTTTTTTACATAGTAAAGGTCGTATTGAAGTTTCTGGGTCGCGTCTTCAATGGAAGCTCCGTAGGGGAAGTTTATCTGCGCCCAGCCGGTGAGTCCCGGCTTGATCAGTTGCCGCATCGGGTAATAAGGTATTTTTTTGGCCAGTTCGGCGGTGAATTCCGGCCTTTCCGGGCGCGGGCCGACGAAGGAAAGCTCGCCCTTGGCCACGTTGATGACCTGGGGCAGTTCGTCTATTCTCGTTTTTCTTAAGAAGTTGCCGATAATGGTCACGCGGTTGTCTTTGGCTTTGGCCCATTCGGCGCCGTTTTTTTCGGCGTCTTTTACCATGGAACGGTATTTTATTATCTCAATCGGTTCTCCGTTTTTGCCCGCCCTTTTCTGGCGATAGAAAATCGGACCGGGGCTAGTGGTTTTAATGGCCAAAGCCACGAAAGGAAAAGTCGCGGCGAATAGGGAAAATACGACCACGGTCAAAGCCAGGTCTAACCATTTTTTAACTTTCTCAAAACTTTGTTTGTTTATCTCCAGAAGGTTTTCCATAAACCAAGCCTTGCTTATCGCGGAAACCGGAACCTTGCCCGTCAGCGACTCGTAAAGTCGGCTGAATTCCATTATCGTCTTTCCGGCCAGCACTTTTTCGTAAAGAGTTTTGACTGTTTCCTTGTCCTGCTTGCTTTCTTCCGTTGCTACTATTATGTCGGCCGCTTCGGCGTCGCCGACGGTTTTGTATCCGAGATGAGGGTTGACATCCAGGAAATCTTTAAATTCCATGGTTTCTTTGGACTCGCCCAAAAAAAACACCTTTATTTTGTGGCTTTTTATGGAAACAAGTTTGAAAAAATTTCTCCAGCCCCACAAAAGCATGGAAGAAAAGGCCGCGTCAATGAAAAGATTGGTTTTGGGCGCGATGTTGAAATAAGGGATGAAATAAAAAATAAGAATGGCTCCGCCGGCGCCGATGGCCATTGTTTTCAGGACAGCCAGTATTTTTGTTGAATTGATAAATTTATTGGGGTCGTAAAATCCGGAGATATAAAGAATGAGTATCCAAAGGGCGTTTACAAACAAAAAAGGCCCCCGGTGTATTTCCCAGAGTTCCTGTCCCGGGAATGACCAGTAGCGGACGGTAAGAGCCAGAAACAAACTTGCGTAGAAAGCGACGGCGTCGCCGGCAGCCAATGATATTTTCTTGAGGCGATTGCCTGAAATCATATTTGTGTGCTAATATAGCATATAACTCATATGAATAAAAGCTTTAACATAATTAAATATTTTGCTTTGCTGGGCGTCTTTTTGACGCCGTTTATTGTGCTAATAGTGTCTTCCAATATGTTTTTTCCGTTCATTACCGGGAAAAATTTTACCTTCAGGATAATGGTGGAGGTGGTTGCCGCTCTATGGCTGGTTTTGATGATTTTTGACGCCAGATATCGCCCGGCCAAGGGCTGGATTTTATGGATGTTCGGGGCGTTTCTTGGTTCAATGATTCTCTCCTCTATTTTCGGAGTTAATTTTTACAAGAGCTTCTGGTCCAACTACGAAAGAATGGAGGGACTGATAACCTATATCCATCTGTTCGCCTATTTCATCGCGCTAACCGCGCTCTTAAAAACCGAAAAAGTTTGGGGTTGGTTTTTAAACACAACATTGGGGGTAAGTGTTATTGTGGCCGTTTACGGCGTTTTGCAATTAAGCGGGGCGTTGGCGACCCATCAGGGCAACAGGCTGGACGCGACGCTGGGCAACGCCACCTACCTGGCCATTTATATGGTGATGCACATTTTTCTGGCAATGATTATGTACTTCCGGCAAAGCGGCCGAGCAAAATACGCTTATCTGCCGGTTGTAATTCTGGAAGCGGTGGTTCTTTATTACACAGCCACCAGAGGAGCGATTTTGGGCATAATGGGCGGATTGCTGGTTTCTTCTTTTTTGATTGTGTTGTTTTCGCAAAGCAAAAAATTGAAGAAGGTTTCATTGGCGTTTATTGTCGGGATTTTGGCGGTGTCGGGCGCTTTTTGGTTGATGAAGGATTCTGCCTTTGTTAAAGCCAGCCCTGTACTGACCCGCTTTTCGGTTATTTCAGTCACGGAAAGGACTACGGAATCCAGGTTGAATATATGGAAGATGAGCTGGAACGGATTTAAAGAAAAACCGCTTTTCGGCTGGGGACCGGAAAACTACAACCTTGTTTTCAACAAATATTACGAACCGATTTTATGGAAGCAAGAACCTTGGTTTGATCGAGCGCACAATGTGTTTTTTGACCGACTGACGATGAACGGGATGTTCGGTCTTTTGGTTTACCTCGGACTTTTCGGCTCCGGAATTTTCGCGGTCTGGAGAGGGAAAAAGAAAGGTGTTTTTTCCGCCACTGACGCGGCTTTGTTGACCGGCATGTTTGGGGCATATTTCTTTCATAATCTTTTCGTTTTTGACAATCTTGCCAGTTGGGTTCTTTTCACTGTTTTTCTGGCGTACATCCATGCCAGGACGAGTAAACAATCGCCGGCCGCCGTTCCTCAAAAAGCGGGCGAAGAATTCAATTACGGCAAAGCTATGGCTGCCACGGTTTTGGCGGGAGGCGCTTTGTTCAGCGTCTACGCGTTAAATGTTCCCGGCATTATGACTTCCAAGGGGATAATTGACGCGTTCAAGCTTTCCGGCACCGGCCAATACCGCGAAACTTTGGACAGTTTTAAAAAGGCCATCGCTTATGACTCGTTCGGAAAAATGGAAGCCAGAGAGCATCTGGCCAATTTCGCCATGACCGTTTACGGCAGAATTCCCGATCAGGCGTTAAGCAACGAGATTATGGATTACACGCTGGAACAAATGGTCAAACAGACCGAAGAATACCCGGACGATATCAGGGAAATGGTATTTTTGGCGTCGCTTTACAACAAGAAAGGCGACAACGTCAAGGCTATTGAGGTTTTAAACGAAGCCATTACGCTGTCGCCCAACAAGCAACAGCTTTATTTTGAACTGGGAACTTCTTATATTAACTCCAAACAATACGATAAAGGCTTGGAGACATTAAAAAAATCTTTTAAGTTGGACCAGGAATATGACGAAGCCAGGCAAATCTACGCCGTCGGAGCCGTATTTGCCGGACAGGATAAGTTGGCCGAAGAACTGATGAAAGACCATGGGGGGACGATAATCGCCGACGAAAGATTTTTGAAGGCTTACGCCAGCAAGAACAATTACGCGAAAGTGGAGAGCATTCTCAAGAAATTCATAGAGCAAAATCCCAGCGAAATACAATACCGCCTCAATCTGGCCGCGGTTTACTTCCAGACCGGCAAAAGAACACAATCCATTGAGCAAATTGAGGAAGCTATAAAAATCAGGCCGGACTTCAAAGCGGAAGGCGAAGTTTACATCAAGCAGATAAGGGAGGGGAAAATTTAGCCCATATTTATATGTCAGAGGAGGAACTTAAGGTTTTATTGAGGCAAAACATAGAGCTGAACAAAAAGAGCCTGGAGATATTGCAAAAAATGAACAGAGCCCGTATTATGGGTAATGTTTTTTGGATTTTGAAGTGGGTGCTTATAATCGGCATTTCCTACGGAGCCTACTGGTACATAGAGCCGTACCTTAAAAAATATCTGGAAGTTTTGCAATCCGTTTCCGGCGGCGTGAACAAAATCAACGAGGTAAGCGAAAACCTGAATCAGGGCATTTCCGCCGACTTGCTGAAAGGTTTGGAAAATTTACTGCCGAAGAATTAAAGAGCTGGAGTAGAACCCCGCCCGCCACGCAAGCCAAGCAAGTTGTCTTGCTGGCGTTGCGGGCGCGGTCAGTGGTCCTGTGCTTCTTAATTAATTTATGTTTTATACATACGTATTATTAAGCGGAAAAGACAAGAATTTATATATAGGTTTTAGCGAGAACCTGAAGCAAAGATTTGATGAACATTCAGCTGGTTTGGTTGAAGCGACAAAAAACAGATTACCTATAAAATTAATATATTATGAGGCGTGTTTAAGTAAAGAAAGCGCGCTTGCAAGAGAAAATTTTTTCAAAACTGGTTTTGGTAGAAGATTTTTAAAAAATAGATTAGGATTAAATAAATTAATTGCGCCGAAGTAGCTCAGTGGTAGAGCACTTCTCTGAAAAAGAAGGGGTCGTGAGTCCGATTCTCACCTTCGGCACCAAATAAGATATAATAATGTGTGTAGATCAGTGATACCGCGTCCGCCATCGCAAGCATGAGCTTGCTCTGGCGTTGCGGGCGGGGAGCACTTCTCTGAAAAAGAAATGGTCGTGAGCCGCGCCCGACATGCCCGACGGCAGTCGTGGCGGGCGGGTCCGATTCTCACCTTCGGCATAATATAAAAAAACTAAATGAAGAAAAAAATAGGATACATCGGTTTGGGGAAAATGGGTCTCAATATGGTGGAGAGGCTTCTTGGGTTTGGCTACGAAATTGTCGTCTACGATAAAAATCCCGAGGCGGCGGCGCGCGCCGCCAAAAGCGGCGCAAGGGGCGCCGAAAATATCGCCAAACTTGTTTCATCTCTTGAATCGCCGCGGTTGATGTGGCTTATGACGCCTCATCAGACCGTGGACGAAGTTTTGGACGAAATTTTACCGCGTTTGAACGCGGGAGACACCGTCATTGACGGAGGGAATTCTCCTTACGCCGAAACTGTCAGAAGAGGGAAAATGCTTGAAGGTAAAGGAGTCAATTTTCTTGATGTCGGCGTTTCCGGCGGCCCGGGCGGAGCCAGGGACGGAGCGTGCCTTATGATCGGCGGCGAAGAAAAAACTTATCGGGAACATCTGGAGCTTTTCGCCGACATCGCCGCGCCGGGCGCTTATGGATACATGGGCAAATGCGGAGCGGGACATTTTGTAAAGATGGTTCATAACGGCATTGAGTACGGCATGATGCAGGCCATAGCCGAAGGGTTCTCGGTGCTTAAAAAGTCGGAATTTGATTTATCTATGAAGGAGGTGGCCGCTTTGTATAACAAAGGAAGCGTTATCGAGTCCAGGCTTATCGGCTGGGCTCAAAAAGCGTTTGAAAAATATGGGGAAGATTTGGATGGAATATCAAGCAAAGTGGCGGCGACGGGAGAAGGTTTATGGACGACGGAAGAAGCAAAAAGGCTTAATGTTCCAGTTCCCGTGATTGAAGAGTCCGTCAATTTCCGCAGGCAGTCGGAGAAAAATCCAAGCTACGCCGGAAAAGTTCTCTCGGCTTTGAGGAATCAATTCGGCGGGCACGACGCGGCGGAAAAGAAATAAAAACATCGATGTCGGACATCGATGTTTTTATTTTGCAATTATTTATTAACTTTCCCTGACCTTTATTTTTTGCATCCTGTTTTTGTTTATCAGAGGGAGTTTGACCGTCAGAATGCCGTTTTTGCTGGAGGCCTCAACCGAATCCGGATCTATTTCCGAGGAAAGGGTAATCGTCCGGCTGAACGAACCCCAGTAAAGTTCCTGGCAGAAAAAATTTTCCCGCCCCGTTCTCCTCGCGTTTTCTCTGCGGCCTTTGATGGTGACCGAGTCCCTGGTGATGGCGACGTCAACCTCCTCCGGCCTCACTCCGGCCACGATGGCCTGGATGACGATGTCGTTGTCCGACTGATAAACGTCCACGGCCAGTTGGCCTTCTTCGCCCGGCTCTTCGCCGTCGGCGGCGTAGCCGTAGTTTCCTTCCGAAGATTTCTCCTCCAACTCCTCTCTTTCTTCGTAATCAAAGTCGGAGTTGTTGGCTCCGGTCAGTCGCTCAAAGAAAGATCTTTTGTCTTTTGACATTTACCCTGTGAAATGCCCTGTGAAATGTTCCGCTTTGGCGGAACGATTTTTGTAAAAACAAAAATCATTTCACGGGGCGATTTTAAATTGAAATTTATAAAACTCGACTTTTTAATTTAATCTTGTTGTTTAATTATAATTACGCCCGTTTATTGCACAAGCCGTTTAAAATCATTTCACAGGGTGAGCATAATTTTTTTTGACCTTTTCAAAAATTAATATGATGGCGATGATAACAATCCAAAGCGAAACCATGACTTTCATCGCGTTCCCGTCCCCGATGTTAATTATAAGATAGTTGAAAGCGAAGTGCAAAAGTCCGGCCAGAACAAGGCCGATTATTATCCTGACGTTCAGGGCTTTTTTGCTCGGATAGGAGAAGGCCACAGCCGAGCCGACAATGGCCGAAGATGCGGTGTGCAACAAGGTGGCGCCGATGAACCTGATATTGCCGATGTCCAGACCGGAGACGACTCCGCTTTCCATAAAAGTCTTGATTATAAAAAGAGTGTTTTCCAAAGCGGCGAACCCGAGAGCGACGGTTATCATATAAATAATGGCGTCCACCGGCTCGTCAAAGACGGGCTTGGAGATGGCCGTCTTTCGGGCGGCGAAATATTTGAGAATTTCTTCTATAAACGCCCACGCCAGAAGGGCGGAAGCGGCGGCGAGTCCGGCGCGGTAAAAGACAAAATATTCAAAAACGATGGCTATGGGAACCGCCGCCATGCCGCCGAGAAACGCCCACATTATGTTGACGCGAGGCTCCGGCCTGCGGCTGTCTTCTTTAAGCCAAAACCAAAGCCACAGGAGGGAAGGCAAGAATCCTCCCAGCAAGGCGAAGAAAAGAGTTGACGCGCTTAAATTACCTAAACCGGCCATTGCTCTATTATAAGGGATTTTTTTGTTTTTGTCGGCAACAGCGACCAGATTTCTTCGGTGATAAACGGCATGAAGGGGTGGAGGATCTTCAACGAAGTGGAGAGAATTTCAAAAAGCGTCCATTGGGCTGATTTTTTTTCGGACTCATCTTGGCCGGACAGCCGCGGTTTGCTTTTTTCTATGATGACATCGGCGAAATTATGCCAGAAGTAGTGATAAGCCTTTTCCGCCGCCATATAGAATCTGTAATTTTCTATGTCGTTGGTAATCCCTTCGGCTCGCGCTTTGAGCTCATCCAGAATTTTTCCGTCTTCCTCCGTTATTTTCGGTTTTTTGTCAAAATCAAAATCCTGCGTGTTTTCCATCACAAACCGGCTGGCGTTCCATATTTTGTTGGCGAAGTGCTTATGGCCCCTGATTTTGTCTTCCGACAGCGCCATGTCGCTGCCTGGCGTATTGCCAACGACAAGCGCCATTCGCAAGGCGTCCGTGCCGTATTTCTCGCTCATCTCAATCGGGCTGATGACATTGCCTTTGCTTTTGCTCATCTTTTGCCTGTTGATATCTCGGACAAGGCCGTGCAAGTAGACTGTTTTAAAAGGAACTTCTCCAGTCGCATAAATTCCCAGCATTATCATCCTGGCGACCCAAAAGAAAAGAATATCGGACCCCGTTTCCATTACATCGGTCGGATAGAAAGTTTTGAAATCTTTTCCGTCGGGATAGCCAAGGGCGGCAAAAGGCCACTGGCCCGAAGAAAACCAGGTGTCAAAAGTATCAGGATCGTCATAAACTTCTCCTCCGCATTTCGGGCATTTTTCAATCTCGTCTTCTGTGTCTACGAAACCGTGTTCGCATTTCTCGCAAATTTTCGCGGGAACAGGAATACCCCAGACGATCTGGCGGGATATGTTCCAATCCTGAATGTTCTTCATCCAGTGGAAAAATATTTTCTCAAATTTTTCCGTGACGAATTTAATTTTTCCGCCGGACACCGCATCCATCGCTTTTTCCGCCAACGGTTTTGTCTTGACGAACCATTGGTCCATTATTTTCGGCTCAATCGTTTTGGCGCACTTGTAACAGCTTTTTACCGAATGTTTATACTTATCATCAATTTTTTCAAGCAAGCCGGCAGTCTTTAAATCTTCCACGATTTTCCCCTTCGCTTCATCGGCTTTTAGTCCGGCGTATTTTCCGGCTTTTTCGTTCAATTTGCCGTATTTGTCTATGACTTCCATGGACGTCAGGTTGTGTCTAAGACCGATCGCGAAATCGTTTGGGTCGTGGGCGGGGGTGATTTTGACCACGCCTGTGCCGAATTCTTTGTCCACGTATTCGTCGGCGATGACTTTTAATTTTTCCCGGCCGATAAATTTGCCCAGCGCGCCGAGCTCAACTTCTTTTCCGATATATTCCGCGTATCTTTTGTCATGTGGATTAACGGCGATGGCCGTGTCGCCGAAAATTGTTTCCGGCCTCACGGTGGCAACTGTGAACGGGCCGTATTTAATGTAATAAAGAGAATCTGTTTTTTCTTCGGAATTGGTTTCCAGTTCGGAAAGGGAAGTCTGATGCTTAGTACACCAGTTGACGATTCTTTTGCCTCTATAAAGAAACTTGTCGTCGGAAAGTTTTTTGAAAGTTTGGTAAACCGTTTTTATTATGTCCGCGTCCAGGGTGAATTTTTCTCTTGACCAGTCGCAGGAAGCGCCAAGCTCCCGCAGTTGATTTTCCATAACCGCTTTGTTGCTTTGGGTGAACGCCATTATTTCATCGTAAAGTTCTTTCGGGTCCATTTTGAATCTTGAGCGCCCTTCTTTTTCCAGTTTTTTCTCGTAAACGACTTGCGTCTCAAATCCGGCATGATCCGCGCCCGGCACCCACAAGGCCTTAAACCCTCTCATTCTTTTGTATCTTATGAGGAGGTCTTCAATGGTAACAAACACCGCGTGTCCGGCGTGAAGCGAGCCGTTGGCGTTCGGCGGGGGCATGATTATGGTAAAAGGCTCTTTATGCCTTTCCGGCAATTTGTCCGGGTTGGTTTTCTGTTTCTTTCGGGTCGTAGGGTTTTAGGAGTTTGTCCGGTATTTTATTGGAGCCATTTTTTTCCATTGCCCTTAATTTTAGCAGAAAATAAAGGGTTTATAAGGCTTGACAAAAGAGAGAATTAATGTAACATAATAATGTATTTTCTTTTAAAACTTAATATTTTTAACCTTTTTAAGGGGAGAATATATGCAAGTTATACTGACTGAATTTGGGAGAAGGTTCATTCTTAATGAGGACATTCCTGTGAATACACCGCTTAAATTGATTAAACAAGCGGAAGGGTGCGATTGTGGGCAAGATGATTCTGAACCATATCCTCGGCCGCACGATCAAGGATGCTCAAGTCTATATATCACTGTACAACTGCCGGACGGCAGATGCTTTCTGGAGAAGAAAATTGCCTTTAGGGTAATAGATGGAGTTTTTTGTAGGTAAATTATACAGAATTCTGAATGAATTAATGGTTTTTTAAGGAGGAAAAATAAATGTGCGTAGAGTTAGGCAAGGAATTTTTAAATTTATATAATACTTTTGGTATTAGTTCGGAGGATAAAAAACTGCTTAAGATCATTGAACCGCTGATAAAACTGGAGAAAGAGGATGCTGAAAAATTTGGGAAAGAAATAATGTTTTCCTTTTCAAAAGAAATGAAAGATATGGTGGACCTTAAGGTTATAAGGAAGGGCAATTTAGATCATGAAGATGTTGAGGTTTGCTTATCGGACCCTATTTTAAAATGTCACGCTAATATTATTGGTATTTATGAAAGGTGGGCCGATTCGCGTAAACCTAGTGAAGAGATAATGAAAATTATAAAAACCATTTCAGGCAAGTTGCTTTTTTACATGGCAGTTTCAAACGCGCTGGATGAAAAATTGTTTAAAACTCAAAAAAAACTATTGCATGTTTATAAACAATTAAAAGAAATAAGGGGTGAAACATAAATATTTTGGTCATTAAGTTTTAAGAGCGCCTGACCAGCGCTCTTTCTTTTTTACATCTTTATAATCCCAAATTTCCTTTCGCTTCCAGTTTTTTCGGCCCCATAAATTCTTTATTCAAAGCTTGCAAATACCCTGCCGCGGCGATCATGGCCGCGTTGTCGGCGGTAAGTTTTGGAACCGGTAAATACAAGGTCGTCGAGGGTAATTTTTCCTTGGCGGCTTTTTTCATTTGATTCACGCCGCCGCCAATGATGATAGATTTGGCGCTGAATTCTTTGGCCGCTTTTATTGTTTTGGCGATTAAAACGTCAATTATTGATTGCTGGATCTCGTGGCAAATCATCGGGGTAAAATCGCCGATGTTTATGTGCCGTTCCTTCATATCTCGGAGCATGTACAAAACGGCGGTCTTGAGGCCGGAAAAGCTGAAGTCATAATCTTTGGAATCAATCATCGGGCGGGGAAGTTTTATGTTAAACGCCTCTTTTTCCATCTCCCGACGCGTCCAGCCGCCCATTCTGAAAGTGAGCGGATATTTTTTAAAATTTTCCGCCTGCTTGGCTATCTGCGGACCGCCCGGATAGGGAAGTTCCAGCATGCGAGCAGTCTTGTCAAAACATTCTCCGGCGGCATCGTCTCTTGTCTGGCCGATAATTTTATAATCTCCCCAATTTTTAATCAGTACCAGTTCCGTATGCCCGCCCGATACCAGCAAGGCGATAGCAGGGAATTGAATTTGTTTTGATATTTGTTTTTTTGATTTTGAAATTTGTTTGGAAATTGGGAATTGGAAATTGGAAATTCCGCCGTTTTGCAATAAAACGGCGGCAATGTGCCCCTCCATATGATTCACCCCCACCATCGGCTTATTCCACACCAACGCCAGAGCTTTGGCGAAATTTACCCCCACCCACAACGCCGGCTCCAACCCCGGCCCTACGGTTACGGCGATAGCGTCAATTTTTGGCGTTTCTATTTTTGGAATAAAATCCAAAAATTGCTGTAGTAATTCCGGTTCTCTTTCTAATGTTTTTTCTAAAACTTTTATAGTTTTGAGCTGCAGTTTTGACTTTTGACTTTTGACTTTTGAGTTTAATAACCCCGCTTTCCTCAATGTTTTTTCCAAAATTGGTATCAAATTTTTTGAGTGTTCTCGTTTAGCTAATGACGGCACCACTCCTCCCCAGCGCGCGTGGAGTTTTACCTGCGACAAAACAATGTTGGACAAAATTTTAAAAGACGGGTTATTAAGCCCGTCTTTCGCTTCAATTATCGCGATACTTGTTTCGTCACACGACGTTTCAATAGCCAGAATCTTCATAATTACCCCAGTTTGCTTCCGTTGGCGACTTTTTTGGCCGGCTTCATCAGGATAATTTCCTCGCCGGATTTTTTGAGTTTGCGCGTGGCTAATATCATCGCCTGGCTTTCCAGTCCCATAATCTGTCGCGGCTCAAGATTGGTGACGAATAAAAATTGTTTGCCGATAAGTTTTTCCGGCGCGGTAAAAGTTTTGGCGATGCCGGAAACAACCTGCCTTGGCGTAGGTTCGTTGAAGTCAACGGAAAGTTTTAAGAGCTTTTCCGAGCCTTCCACTTTCCCCGCCGACAAAATTTCGCCGACTTTTATTTCTATTTTTTGAAAATCGCTGAAAGTTATCATTTTTTATCCCAGTATTCTCATTACGCCGGAATGATGCTGGCGTTTGCCGTCCACGCCCCAGGCGCGTCCGGCTTTGGCGGCGGCGAAGAAAAGCAACACGGCGATGTAAATAATATGCTCGTCCACTATGTAGGCGTGCGGATTAGGTTGCGGCCAGCCGAGCGGCAAGTAATATAATGCCATAAGGACGACACCTAAAAGGGAACTGAATCGGACGAATAAACCGAGGATTAAAGAGACCCCAAGCAATGTTAAACCCCATTTGTTGGCGAAGTTTACGATAGGCAGAATACTTGGGTCCAAAAGCATTTGGAAAAACCAGGTAAAGGCCTTGGCGCCCTTTAGGTACCCTTCCGCCGACCATTGCGGATTAAGCACCTTGGTAATCCCGGCGTAAAAAAACATCCAACCCATCGCGAGCCTTAAAACGAACAAGAAAAATTTTTGCAAATTTGCCATAAAAAATTTGTTTTTACCTAATAATTTTTTAACGTAAATCCTTCGGTATTCATTGTACAAAATTCGAACCTTTTTTGAAACCAATCCCGACGAGGAATGAATCGCCCCGCCACCGCCTCGCAGAGCCTCGGCAACCCCTGCAGGGTACCCCTTTTTTAGGACACCTTCTCCATATGTTTGATTGTATCTGATTTATTGGCGGCGGCAAATTGAACCGGCGCCATTTTTAACGCGGT
>JABWAS010000015.1 GCA_013360865.1 Candidatus Paceibacter sp. | reverse complement strand
AATAGTCCGACCCAACACATCGCAATCTTCTGATTGCTCTATTTGTTTAAGATACGCTAATGCAACTCTGAATAAGTAATCTTTCCTTTTTTCGTTTTTCTTTCTAGTTATTTTTTTCATTTTGATTAAACCTTAATTGGATAGAGTGTATTTACTGTTAATAATTAAACTAAATTATAAATTGCTTCTACGAGCGTTGGATAATTTTTTTGAAGAAATTTAATTTCTTCTTGGTCAATGGGCGTTTCCTTACCGATTATTTTTGGGATAAAATCTAATCTTGCCCAAGCCACACCACCGCCGAAACCATCGGCACAAGCTATAATGCTGGTGCTCTCGCCTGTGATGATGTGGATTGAATAACTTGGAGGCAATTCCCCAACTAATTTAAGGTTTTCGGGAATTAACCCTCTTTCTTGTAATTGGTGCAGTTTAATGCCTGCTACATTTATTCTTTTCATGGATTTATTTCTTACCTCTATCCAATTTTAAAGGTCTGCTATTATTATAGCCCCCTGTGTTCCTGTGTCAAGCCTACCTGTGGATAACTCAAAAAGCAATTTTGGAGCTGTCGTAGTCGGTGGGATAACTTATTTTTTCTTTCTTATCCATTTTGACAGCTTTATCATATCCGACCTCCCGAACCAAGTCCGCCAACATCTTCGCTTTTTTAAACTTCTCGTTATCTGGAACTGGTATGCCATTGTCCAAGTAATACCCGTAAACTTCCGTTGCGTATTCCACCGCTTCCTTGTTGTTCATTTTTTTCATCTCGCCCCGCTGTTTGCTCGGCTCGCCTTTGAAGTTATAAACGATGTAAGGACGAAACTCGGTCATCAAGGTATTATGCCAATCGTCTATCTCGTCTTTGGTTATCCGTTTGTCTTTGAGCATATCGTCCAAGATAAGGGGATTGAAGTCCAGCTGTGCTTGGGTGAGGTTATGCTTCTTGTAAGCGATGTAAGCCGGAAGAAGTCCCGCCCAATACCAACCCAGAAACTCCTCGCTTTTGGGTTTCTCCTTGTCCTCCAGCGTCATCTTTACATCCTTTTCGTTCCGGCCTTTTAAAAATTCCGTTATTTTTAATTTGTTAAACGGCGAGAAACTGAAAGCCCCTTGTTTTATTTTGCACCACAACTCCAGTTTCATTTTAATTCTTTAAAAAACCATTACCACCAATTTTCTTCAATTTTTTATAAATGTCCTTGGGTAAGATAACACCAGAAATTTTCGGCCTTTTCTTCAATAACTTTTTTACAGTATTTTCAAATCCTTTTAAATGTTTGGGATTTTCTGGATTAAATGGTTCTGTTTTCATATTTCCCATAAACTAATTTCTATAAATTCCTCGCCCCTTTTTGTTATTTCTTTATCCACAATTAAGCGGTAAATATTTTTGTCGTTTATGCCCCACTTTTTCTGTAAAATATCTATCGTGGGCTTTAAACTGCTGTCTATGTCTTGTCCTTTATTACTAAAACCAAATTTAAAATATAATTCCAATTTTCCATTTCCCATTTTCAATTTCGGCAATTTCAGCAATAATTCTGTTTCATAATCTTCATAATCCTGCGTCTTATATCTTTTTCCCTGCCACGCTCTATTTACGCTTAATGGTTTGATTTTAATTATCATCGCCTCTCAATTTCTGGAAAACCTTTTTTAATAATTCGTCATTGCTATCTATGGCATCGTGGCAATTTTGGCAACCGATTATTACTTGCTTATAGTCTGACAATTTTTCCACATCTCCTTTATACCAATTTCGCCTGTGGCGGTGGCAATATTGAAGCGGCCAAGTCAAGGTGCAGTTTTCCAGTCTTATCTCGCAATTTCTAACACCTTTAATAAAAAACAGTTCTTTTAATCTTTTATTGGCTTGGATATTCACCTTGCCAATTTTTCCTATTTTTCTTAAAGGCGTTCGTTTCATTTTCTTAATTTTAAGCGACTGAACATTTTAATTATTCCTCATCAGCACTCTTGGTCGGGTGATAAGTTATCGGTTTTGAACAATATCCGCAGTTAAATTCCAGCCCCGCTTCGGCAAAAATCTTTTTATTTTCTCTGTCCATTTTTGCCCGTCCATCCGCATCTTTGCAGTTCCGGCAAAAAGTGGATTGTATGCCTATACTTTCGCCGCAGTGTAAACATCGTTGAATGTGTGCCATTTTATTTTTCTAATTCTTTAAGTTTTTCTCGCCAATAAATTATCGCCAATTTTTCGTCTTTTTTTTGAATTGAATTTGCCCGCAAGGTCAGTTTCGCAAATTCCTTCTCGCCCATTTTATTTTTTTTCCACTCCACATAACTTGCCGGCCGCTCGTGGAATATTCTATGACAGCCGGAACAGAGTAAATCAATATTTTCGGGATGCTGGCGGGTTGATTCTGAACGCCGGCCGTAGAAATGGGACAACTCTAATCCTTTGCCCTCTGGATATTGCCGTCCGCAATGTTCGCAACGATGCGGACGAGTTTTTAAAGTGTATTCCCGAAAAAGTTTATCTGATTTGCGGATTGTGATTTTCCCGAACATTCCTCTTTTGCTCCGTTAGTTAATAATTCTTTATAATCCCCCGCTGTTATTTTATAACTTTTATGGTCAGGCATATCGGAAGTTCTAGCTGAATAATAATATCTAGTGAACGGAATTTTTTTGATTTCTTTTATTTCGTAATAATTCGAGTCATCGGGATTTTGCGTTTCGTAATAGACATATTTGTTTCTTGTGAACTTTCCGACATTATATTTATGCAATATCAGTTTTCCTTGATGGGCGAATTGTTTAAGTTGGTCTAGTGTCATACGGCTCAATTTTTACTTTGATAAAAATCCGTTTCTTTGTTCCATTCATACAGAGATTTTGCCGCCAAAAATGCTTTAAAATCTCGTTCAATATTCATCATTTTGTCATCAAGATATTTCGCCTCAAAAGCGACATAGCCGTTTGTGTCTTTTCCTTTTTCTTCCATTTTTGCGATATATTCTTCTTCGGTTTCTTTCGCCAATCTCACCGCCCATCTGCCCTCGTAATTTTTCCCGCTTTCTTCTTCATCGGCTTTCAGATATGCGGCGGTTTGCAAGCTAACTGTGTTATATAATCCGTTAGAAGTTTTGATGTCTACCAAGCAGAGCTTACCGTCAATTTCCGCTTCAATGTCCATTTTGCCGACATAGTCGTATTTCTTGGAATAAACCACCCGCTCGGAAGAAATGAATTTAACTTTGTGTTCTTTCTCCCATTGCAGAAATCCATTGATTGCGTTTAACACTTTTGCGTCTTCGGGAATTTCGGGTTTTTCTTTTATTTGTTTGAGTTTATGGGCGATATAATCTTCAAT
Source organism: Candidatus Paceibacter sp. (assembly GCA_013360865.1). Classification (NCBI taxonomy): domain Bacteria; kingdom Bacillati; phylum Minisyncoccota; class Minisyncoccia; order Minisyncoccales; family Candidatus Paceibacteraceae; genus Candidatus Paceibacter; species Candidatus Paceibacter sp. Next base: position 8,428 of record JABWAS010000015.1, on the reverse strand, counting down.
CCATTTGTGGGCTAAATCTCCTATCGTGGCCGCTTGTTCCTTAAAACTAGCGTGAAGCTTTGAGCCTTCAATGATGTGTTCTTCGGTAATTCCGTTTGGTAAATTTTCAAAAAGAAAATTTTTAAAAAGTCCAACTGCCCAGTAAATCAATGGACGACTTTTATCTATAATATTAAGAATACCAGTAACTGAAGGTGGTCTTTTCCCGTTTATTATATATCTGTGTGTTTCTGGATAAAAATTGCCTTTTATTTTTCCTTTATATAATTCAAAATTTATAATTTCTTTCATTTTTTTATTTTCTATTTCGCTTATAATTTGGTGTTGTTTTATGACAATCTTTACAAAGAGTTCTTCCGTTTTTTATTTTAAATCTTTCTTTTGGATAATCAGCCCAAGCAAGTATATGGTCTGCTTCTAATTTTCCACCTTTTTGTTTACATATTTGGCAAGTAAAATTATCTCTCTTAAAAATCTTTTTTCTCCAATTATTGTATTTAGCAGATGCCCTTAATTTTTGATTTTTATGTTTTATACCACCTTTCCAATTATAGTGTTTTTCTCCTTTATTCATTCTGCCTATAATTTTATACCAACATTTTTTTGAGCAATATTTTCTGTTTAATAAATAACATTTTGGAACATAAAAATCTTTCAAACAAACTAAACATTTTATTTTTTTGCCTGAATGAGGTCTACCTCCTGTCAGATTTTTGCCTTTTTGCCATATTCCCTTACATTTAAAGGAGCAAAATCTTGCTGTAAACTTTCTTTTTCCTCTTCTCCTAAAAAACTTATCACAAACAATACATCTTTTTTCATTTTCTTTTAATTTTTGATTATATCCCACTGGTGCTACTATATTCATAATTATATTGTAGCACTAATTAAATCTCTGTCTATTTTTTCTTTCTTAATGCTTGGCAACTTCGGCAGAGTTGTTTTTTGTAAATTCGTTTGGAAAAAGTGGCTTCGGCTTTGGTTATAGGATTGGCACACTCTTCGCATTCGGCCTCAATTTTCGGAGTTTCGATTTTTGTCGATGTTTTCGGAGTTGTTGGAATTTTTGCGTCTTCGCCCATTTTTGCCATCTCTTCGCTCGGAGTGGCTTCGTATCCAGCCAATTTCATTACCCAACCTATTAGGTTGCGGTATGATTTTCCGATTGCCCTTGTTTGAGCCATAGAAAGTATGGCGTATTCGTCAAAACTCTTTTTCTTTCCTTCTTTGTTTGAGCAGACAGCAAAACCTTTGGATAAAACTTTGTCGTCTTTCATTCTAACGACTTCAACATCGGCTCGCCATTTTATTTCTTTGTCATTTGATAAATTTTCCACGCTGGCGATTCTCGGATAAATTCCCATCAATCCGCCGGCGAATTGCCAGCCTTCTACTTGCACATAATTTTTTCCGGCAATCGGAGTAAAAAGTTTCTGTTCAATTATGTGCTTTTTTAGCACTTGTGACATTGAGACCATTTGCACCGGTTGAGCGATGTCGTAATTGTTTTTGATTGTTAATTCTTTCATTTTATTTTTAGAGTTGAAGTTTCGGAAATTCGTTGCCAAAAAACCGAAACCTCAACTCTGCAACTAATTTTTAATTTTGACCTTTAAATTGTGTCTCTCTCCTCTTCTTCGGTCATTTCTTTTGACCACTCCGCCACGTCTTTGGCGGCATCTAAATCGGAGTCAGTCATTATGTCATCGTCTTCGTCCATTTTTATAAAACTCTTATTACGCTGATAATCGCGTGCAACGTTCCCAATCCGACTAAAATCAGAAACGCCCGCTTGTATATCCTCTCTCGCCTCAATTCTCGGCGGCGTTCAGCCAGCGAGATTCGGAGTTCTGAATAATCTTGCCACATATATTTTTTAAATTTTCTGCGACCTTTTTAACAACCAAACCAGTTATTCCCTCCTCTTGGCTTATTAAGGCTGTTGCCTTTTTTCGCTTCCGATTACGGGAGGAAACCAGTTAATTGTTAATGTGAGTTTATTATAAGCTACCCCCTACCAGTGTCAAATGGTCAATCTGTGAATAACGCAAAACAAATTATTTTTCTTTTTTTGTCAAATTTCTGGTCTTCCAACCTTTCTTGGCAATTTCGCTTAATTGAGTTTTAGAAAGTTTTTTATTGCGGGCTAAAACTCCGTCCCGCCCTTGCTTCACAAAAAAGTTTCTGTCGTAGATTTTGTTTTCTTCTTTTATTTCTTTTGTTTGTTTCATACTCTCTATCATAACATAGTTTTATACTTTTTCAATCTCTTAAAAATTTATTTTCCCGTAAAAATTGATAAACCCCGAAAGACAGTGCTTGAATTATTTCTTCTTCTTTTATTCCTTGAATATTTTTTAATCTTTCCCATAATCCGGTCTGCCAGAAAATAGCGTGCATCGCTTCGTGGATTAAGCACTGCTCTTTTTTCTGCTGGGTTTCGGACGGGTCAAGAAATATCTGCTGTTTGTGATAATGAGTTGAACCAAACGCATCGCCCGCGTAGGCAACATTGGCGTCAAAATTTACTTGCCAATCAAAACCATTTATCCGCACTTTTTTTGGAATTTTCATAAATAATTACAAGTTAATAAACTTAAATATTTCATTTTTTTATATCGCAGTTCATAGATTATCAAATGCTTTATCTATGTCTTCAGTTGTTATCTCATCTCCTCTTTCGCAAGAGGAAATTTCTGGCATTGATTTGGCAACTTCGTCCCAATCTTCCAGTTTTTTTTCAATCGCAAATCTTTGTTTGAATTTCCAAGCGTCATATTGTTTTCTTTTATTAAGATATTCGGTGTATTCGCTGATTTTTGAGTGTGCTATCCGATATTCTGGTAAATCGGAAAGTGTTTTCATTTCTGGAATTATTTTTGATTTGCTTTGTATTATTCCATTATCCTGAAGATAAGCAAACTCGCCTCCGACTGTTAAATATTTTTTCCCTTGCAAATCTGAAATTTTATATTTATTTAATTCTTTTTCAAAAGTGTAAAGTTCAAAAGAGTTATATATTTTAATTTGCCTTTGCGTTGGTTGTTTTATTGCCATATTATTTTGTTTTTAATGCTGATAATTTTTCGTTGATATACTTTCCGCAACTTTCAAGCGTCCATTTGAAATCTGCGTTTTTTACTAACCAGTCCATTGTTTGCCAAATTTTATCATCTTCATAAGGTTCAAGCTCTTTGGCTGCTCGTAAACTCCGACGTAATTCCACTTCTGCTTGTTTCCGGTTGGTAAAAGTAAATTTTTTAAATTTCCAATAAAGAGCGATGATTTGCAAATCTCTCCGTTGGTTGTTATCCATTCCCTCTAAGTAAGTTTTAAAATTCCAGGGTGCGAGGCTTGCCCTCGCAATGTATTCTTTATTATTCTTATTATCTTTATTCTTATTCTGTTCATTTGTGGATGATACCTGGGTATCATTTGTGGATGATACCGTATCATTTATAGATGATACATTAACAGATGTATCATTTGTGGATGATACCTTGGTAAACACCACTAAAGGTATAATTTCTTTTCTCACTTTTTTTTGTTTTCCTTTAAAAATTCTCTTGATATATCCTAATTTTTCCAACTTAGTTAAAGAGTTGCCGACCGTGCCGGTGGTTGCTTTTATGAGTTCGGCAAGGGTCTGATTGTTGGCCGTGCATTTTTCGTTTTTAAGTTTAGTAAACCAATAAATTACTCCATACAGCCTTTCATCAATAAGAGAAATTTCCTTGTCTTCTAGGAGTTGGTAAGGAATTATAATAAAATCAGGCAACTTAATCATAAATACCCCTTTTTAATTAACTTTTTTTTAATTCTCCATTGTGTTGCGCGGCTTCCAATGCAAGATTGTAGTATTTGTTCCTGTTTTTCTTTGGGAGTATTTTTCCTAAATGATTCTATGTTTCCAAAATACAAAAGATAAAACCATTCTCTTGGTTTAATTTTTGGGTTCATTTGTCCTCCAAATTTTATCCCCTTTTTAAGCCACATAAAATCTTTTGTCCACCCAACTTTTCCCGTTAATGGGTTTTTATTCCGTTTCATATTGAAATTATATCAATGTGCAACCACGGTTCAACTGTGGATAACTCAAAAATTGTTTTAATCTTTTATATTCCGTGCTATGATTTAATTAGTTTGAACCGAAACACATTTTTTTGTCGGGTTTCAAACGACGGATTTATCCGCTACTGGGCGGTTCGGCAAGCCGGCCGGCTGGGGCGGGCAGGGAAGAGGCAAGAGCCTCTTTTTTGTTTGGGGAAGGTTGGATTTGAACCAACGAAGCCTTTTGAGACGCCAGATTTACAGTCTGGTGCGATTGACCACTCCGCCACTTCCCCGATTTCATTACAAGAGGGGATATTTTGAATAAGTAAAATCCTTTGGCTTTTCTTTTGGCGTTTTCTTCGGCCAGATAGTCTTTATACATTTTAACTTTCTTGATTTGTTTCTTTTCTTTGGTTTGCAGTTTTCTTTCCAATGGTTTTTTAATAAAAATATTGAATTTAGCTGGTGTTTTTTTTGTTTTACCTAAATAATAATAAACAGTCGCCCTGTCAATGGAATATTTCTGGGCGATGGAAGAAATTGATTTTTTTTCGTTATATAAATTTTTAATTTCTAAAAGAATATTATCATCCACCTTACTTCTTGGTCGCCCCCTAAAAGTCATAATTTCATAATGCCATAGTTTAAAATTTTGTCCTGTGGATAAAAAGAAAGCCCCTTGCTTTAACGAGATGCCATTCGGTATCCCAACGCAAGGGGTCTTATTTCTTATTCTCATTATAACACAAAAACCGCCAGCTCGGAGTTTCCTCTCGGCCTTCGGCGGTTTTTGTCGCAATTCGTTAGCAGGATTATAAGTTTGATTTTTCTGCTAATGGTGTAAAAATTACACCGGAGAATGCCAAACTCTCCGCTATAATCTTTTCCAGCAACTATTGCTTGCAATCCCCAAACATGTTAAAATTAAAATATGCGTAATAAAATTGGGCAATTTACAAAAGGACACCCACCACACCCTAATTGGATAAAAAAATGGACAAAGCCAAAAAAGGAAATAATTTGTCCTGTTTGTAAAAAATTGTTTATTTTAAGGATAACATCAAAACAAAAAACTTGCAGTAAAATATGTGGTGATATTTTAGGTAGCCAAAACAGAACAGGAAATAAATCTTGGAACTGGAAAGGCGGAATACAAAACAATCATGGATATTTAAGAATGACTACTGGCGATAAACAATATCTACACAGAAAAGTTATGGAAGATTTTTTGGGAAGAAAGTTGTTGAAAAATGAGCATATTCATCATATTAACGGCAATAAACAAGATAATAGACTTGAAAATTTAACAGTAATTTTAAATGGGGAACATCAAAAAATTCACTGGGAAGACGGAAAACATTTTGGTAAACTCAAATGTTCTTTTTGTAAAAAAACATTTATAGGATATATAAGAAACAAATCAACCAAAAGGTTTTGTTCCAAAAAGTGTTATAGGGATAATCCAGAAAATAAAGAAAAAATAAAAATATACAATAAAAAATATAGACAAAAACATTTTTCTTTAAATTAAGTTTTTATCAAATACCAGCAAGTCCAATGATTTTGTCGCCCATAAGCAAAACTCCAAGCCATAAGCTGTATTTGGTCTTCTAAATCCTTATACTCCATCCACTCCATTTTTGCGTCTTTCTTGAAAAGGTTAAATGTGTTTTCGTGAAATTGGGCAATTCCATAAGCAAGACCATTATCTCCATAAATTCCTTCGTGTAGAAAATCACTCTCACAGTCAATTACTCTTTTTAATTCTTCATAAGAGACGCTATATTGGACAGAATATTTTTTAATTAAAGCTAAAATTTCAGCCAATTTTAAAGGTTCTTTTTCTATATGTCCGATAGAGCTTGTTGACGTGTCCATTACACTGTCCGACAGAGTGTCCTTTATGTCCAATACATAATCATCCGGCTTATGGACGATTGCCGTTGCTTCAAGATAAGGCTCTTCAGCCTCCGCCGTATACGTCTGATATTCGTATGGCTTCGCTGGAACAGCGATAGCGGCAACAGATAACAGACTTATGATAAATTCAAACATAGAGAGGGGACTCACCCCTCAATGCTAATTCTGAACTCCGCCCAAGTTTCTTTTCGCTCTGATATAACCTCTTATCGCCAGATAAGAAGTGAACAGAACGAACACAGCATCTATCACTTTATCCACTTGTTCGTTTACCAATTCAATGCCAGTGATGAGATGAATTACAGGAAGAAGACCGGCGGCGATTGATTTGACTGTCAATGATAATTTTTCGGGATTTTGCGTGGAACTTAATGCTCCTAGTTTCATTTTATTTTGTAATGCCAATAATTTTTGCAGGAGGCCGACTAACTGCCTCAATATGCTTATTTTCTTTTTATCAATTTCAATTTTTTGGATAGCGTCGTAAATTCCCAACGCTATACTCATTATACCATTTTTAATCTTTTCGACGTCGTCTTTGTTGGAGATGTAACCGCACTCCACGATAACGCCAGGGCAGGGGAGATGGAGAAATCCCAGCGTGCCGAAGTAGGAATATTTCTCGTGTTTCGCCCCCAGGTTAATCGTGCCGAGCCTTTTGGCTACCGTTTCGGAAAATATCTCGGCCAAGTCCCGCCTGTCGCTGTAATAGGCTTCCGTGCCATTGAGATAAACATTGTTATTGCTGTTTAGATGGATTGAAATGGCAATAGTATCTGCCTGGACATTCTTTCTGGCAAATTCCAAAGTTTCGGGGAAGGTCAGATTGTCGGGAACATATAAAGCGTCGGGCAGAAGTTTTCTAAGCTCATCCCGTATTTTAATGACCAGCTCGCCCTCGTTTATTCCGTTGGCGTTGGCTCCCTCTCCTTTGCGGTGTCCCGCGTCTATGATGTATTTCATAAGCACTTCCCCACTCCCCTGCTGGGTTTTAAGCCGTTTTTTCGCTGTTTAAGCGAGGCAATCAGCAGGGGATAGGGTATTAAGCGAAAATCGCTTTTATAAAATCCAATAATAACGACCACCAGCTAATCTTTGGTGTTTCTTTTAATTCTGTTGGTTGTTCTTTTTTTTTGATATAAATTCTTTTCGCCACCGATATTTTGTGGTCTGGGTGCAGTAATTTCTTGCTGTGGTCGTAAGAGTCAAAAATTTTCAGAATTATACCTCTTTCGTCTTCAATATATCCATAACACAAGCACCAGTGAGTGTTGGGCTGTCCATTATCAATATACAATCCGTCTTGTTCTATCCAAGCAGTTACAGCGATGGCGACAGGCGAGTAAGGCAGAGTGTTTTTTATCTGTTCTTTGGTCGGAACGATAAGCCATTCGTGTTTGAAGTCATATTGTTCTAGCCACTGCTTGCCTTTGGCTTTTAATTCGCTGGTTATCTGTTTAGGATTTGAAAACTGCTCGTAAGTGTCTGGGATTGGCAGAAGTGCATTATCTACTACCCCGTCATTTCTTATGCTTTCATAGGCGTTTTGAGGATTGGCTCCGGCCAAGGTTACACCGGCTAAAATATAATTAAATATCTCGGCAAAATTAGGCTCAAAGCCAAAAACTTTTTTAAAATAACACTCCGCTTGATTTTGGCTTCCCCAAACAGTGCAACCGCTTGTTTCGTATTTTTCCGCTTGCGGTTCATAGATAGGCAAGAAATCATCATATTGTCCATCAGGTTTAATCACAACCATTGGGATTTTTTCCGCTCCAAAAACATATTCTTCGGGTTTGATTTCTATCAGTTCGGGATTAAAGCCATAATTTTTTAATTCATTTTTCATCTTTTGACCAGAATACCTGCCCGACCTCTTTGCCGCACTCATCGCAGATGTAAATTATTTCTTCGTTCATCTTTGTTCTTTATTTTGTAAAATTAAATCTAACTTATTTTCCATCCTTTCCAGTCTTTTATCCACGCCCGTAACCGTCGCTCCAAGTTCGGAAATTCTTTCGCTTTTTACACCTAAGTCAGTTTGAGTTTTTTTGATTTCGTCTTCCAGTTTGTTGTCGGAAACGATTAAAAAGCCCATAATACCTCCGCCGATGGTCAATCCTATTCCAATTATTTCTATGATGTGCGTAGTTCCTTTGCTCATTTTATTCGTCCATTATTTTTTCTGCAGAAAGTTGATAATTTCGGTAATGGCTTTGGTGTTGTAATTTACCTGCTGGACTATTGTTTTTATGTTTTCAACATTAACTTTGTTCTGTTTTCGGTTCTGATAGATAAACCAGCCCAGTGTTCCTGACAAGATAACGATTATTCCGATTAAGGCATAGCGTTCTAATGTTAATTTCATTGTTTTTCCTGCAAAGCCGATATTGTGGCTTTAAGTCCAATCATATCCGCTTCGTATGTCCTGACTAAATTAAATAATCTTATGTTT
>JABWAS010000014.1 GCA_013360865.1 Candidatus Paceibacter sp. | reverse complement strand
CCGTAAATGGGAATGTCAACATTATTAAAGTTAATATAAGTTTTTTCATTAGTTTACATCTAATCTCAACCACATTTGGGGCATAAAAATATCGTTATTAACTGTGTCGTTGGCATTCTCGCCATGTCGTCTGTATCTGATAATCAAATCATCGCCCGCATTAAGCGTATTGGTTACTGGGGTAGATGTTCCTGTGCCTTGATAATTAGCAGAACCGGTAATCACTAATCTAGAAGCGGCTGTTGTAGAAGCGTTAAGTAAGACTGTATATGAGGCGGGGTTGTAGTTCTGCCCCGAAGCAGTCGTGGTTGCTTCTATGTTGAGTATCGCCGTCCCTGAAGTGGTGGCGGATATAACCGTCCATATTGAAGCGTTAGGCGTAGCCGCCATGTTTTTGGGGATATGGGAAATGCAATAGACCGATGACGATGTGGCGTCTTGGAAAGCCCACGCTCCAATACTGCCAATTGGTTGCCACCAAGAACCGCCCGGAGCAAAATCCTCACTGCCCGTCTGGGGCATATTGCAATCCACATACACATCGGTCGTTGTGGCTTTATAAGCTAATGTCTGGGTGGAGTTATCGGAAAAAGCAAGTTGGTTAAGATTAACATTTTGCAATGTTGATGAAGCTGTGGTGCTTGTGGCGGTAAAAAATTGAGCCACTGTTTCTCCGACTACCGACAGTTTGGCATAAGGCGAGGTCGTTCCTACACCTAAATTGCCAGTGAAATAAGAGTTCCCTGTGCCAAGTTGAGCAAAAGAACCTCCATTGGCCAAACGCCCAAATGTAAAGGCGTTTTCAAAACTGGTGTCGGCGGCGTTCCTGCTGGCGATATAACGGACATCTCCATTTACCCCGTCCTCAAATTTTCCAGCCGGTGTAGTCTGGTCAGATTCCACCCATTCAAGTTGCGGTGCGGGGCCTTGAAATCTAGCATTATAAGCTCCGCCACCCGTGCCATCCTGAAGAAGCCACAAAACTCCGTCGTCAAAAGCCGTATTGTCGCTTCTAAAGAGTACCAAAGGAGAGTCGGTCGTGGCTCCGTTGTTGGTGTAAACCTGCAGACCTAAAGCGTTGCTGTTGGTGTTCTGGATATTTACGGTTCCGTCAGTCGTTCCCTCCGCCGAAGTTCCGGTTGTTTGGTTGGCGGTTACAGCCAGAGCGTGCGCCAAGGTAGAAGTAGCTGATGTGGAATACCCCTCAAAATTGGTGGCGGTTATCGTTGAAGAAGCGTAGATATTGGACTTAGCCCATATAGGTATCGTCGTGGTGGGGGTGAGGGTTAAAACGCCGTAGTTGGTTTGTTTGTTCCAGTCGGGGGAAGCACCGGAGCCGCCGGTAGGCCAAGTGGTTTTACAGCTATCTCCGGTCAGACATAATTCGTCAGTTATAACAGATTTCCAACCTACAGTCGAGGGAGTTGTCGTACCAAGATAGTATCTTGAATTTAAGGCAGGAATAATTGACTGCGAATAATTGAAATATGGGGCGGCATAAACTGTGCTAACTCCCGATATTATTATCCCTATTATAATGTATAAATATTTTTTCATTTTAACCTGTTACTACTGTTAATACGCAGGTCTGCCCAGCCGCTAAGCTGGAAGCCGCATCTATTTGATTAGTAAACGTGATGGTTGTCGTAGTATAAGTAAAGTCCGTTGTCTTTCGCAATGAATACGGAAAGCTGGACAAATGCACGCTGATAATGTTCCAAACCGCTTGGATGTTAAAGGTTTTGGTTACCCCGTCTAACTGGTCGGAAAGGTCTATGTCTTTAATTAAATCTCGGCCAATAATTCCACCACTTATAATTTTACCTTTTTGTTTTTTAAGAATTTCCAACTCGTCTTTAATGTCTTTGATTTCTTGTTTGTAGTCTGGCGCTTCTGGTATTTTTGATAAAACTTCTTTGACAATTTTTTCTTCATCGGCGTCTTTGCCATCCTTACCGTCTTTAACCTCCTTAATTTTATCATCAACTTGCTTAATCTTTAAATCCAATTCGCTTATTTTTTCATTGACTTTTCTTTTAATTAAAAATTCGCCTATCTGTTCTATCGCCCATTTTTTTATGTTAGAAAGCGAAGCCGTGTTTTCCTCCTCTACTTTTTTAATCACTTCGGCGTGCAACTCATTAAGTTCTTTCAGTTTTTCTTTCCCATCTTTCAACTCGTCTTTTAATTGTTTGTCTATTTTTTCAATCAGTTGTTTTTCGGTTTTTAAGACAAGCTGGATAACCACCTCAAAAGACTTCAAAAATTCCGCGCGGGTTAAAGTATCTTCGTCCATTATGGCGAATAGTTTGTTAAGTTTGTTTAAATTTTTTTCGGCGATTTCCATAGTTATATTATATCATTATTTGTAGGTTATGTTTTTATTTTATCGTTAAATAACCACGAAACTAACGCATAAATCAAAATTATTTCAACTGCTCTAATAATAAAAATCATAATTTTATTGATGGTATTTTAATGCTAGGTATTTTAATCGTATCTTCTTTTTTCTCCCTCAAAAATGGACGAATAATTGAGGGTTTTAAAATGTCTTTTAACTGCTTAATCCCTTTTAATTCACCAGTAGTTTTATATTTTTCAAATCTAATTATATTGTCCAGTGCTTCGCCTAAATCAACTAAAAATGAAGCTAATCTCGGTGCCGCAAACGAAGCGAGAAATTGTGGGTTAAGCGCGCCTATCATTGACAAAGCGTCCCGTCCTGATTTATAAATTATGTCTTCAAGAAAATTTTTGTCTTTCTTATCTTTTATTTCTTCATAATAACCCATTATTCCCAATCCAACCGCCGAACCCAAAATAACAGAGAAAAACAGCTCCGCGCCTTCTTCGGACGATAAAGCGGCTTTTATTCCTTTACTTCGCAAAATTGAAGCGAGTTTTACGGCATTGTCTTTTGTGGAAACAATAATCGGTATCGCCCATTTTTTATATTGCCCACCAACAGCCGCTTCGGCTGATTTACCAAAGACCGATTCGGCTCCTTCAACTGTTCTATATTTGCCTTGTTTCTTACGCAGATAAGCCAACCTCTCTAAAGATATTTCTCCTTTCGCAAATTCTTCTGGCGTCATCGAGCCAAGTAAAAACACCTGATTTCCTTTTCTGGAAGACTCGCCAAACAAACCAAAAATACCAGCCAAAAGAGTATCTCCGACGGTATTTGATGCATCGGTTAATTTATGCCAAAGAGTCTGCCCGACATAATTTTCATATTTTTTTACAATCGCCTGTCCTTTTGGAGTGGCTAGTCTTGCTACACCAATAGGATATTTTAACCTCAACATAGTAAGATTGCCGGCCTGCTCGCCAAAAATGTTAGCTATGCCGACCGGGATATTCAAACCCAAGTCTTTAATTCTGGTTATGGTAGCGCCCATTCGCAAAGCCCAATCCATTTTACCGCCCGGAGTTACTATTTGTTTTTGCACCCTGCCTTTTTTGGAATTTATCCAAGTTTTTACAAATCTTTGCAAAGCATCATTCATTTGTAAACCCTTCGGAGTCATTTCTTTTGGAGTAAGGGCGTGAACATAAATCATTATTTCGGGGATAAATTCATCAAACTGACGGGCTTTTTCTAGCGCGGTGACATATGCCTTAAACGCTTTGGCGGCATTTTGCGTCGGAGTTAATTTGTCTGTTCTAAATTTTGTAAATCCAACCCATTTTTGATAAGGAAGGATATCGCCAGTTTTCTCGTCTAAAATAGTTAGCATTTTTTCCTCCTGCTTAAATTGGTCAAATCCTTCTTTAACTCCTTTTAAAAATCCATCTTCTTTCCACGCTTCTAAAAACCCTCTCCTTGTGTGGGGAAAATATTTATCTTCAAAACGGGAGCTGAATTTTTTGTCCAGTTCTCTTTTAACCAGCCAATCATAGTATTCTTTGAAAATAGCATCCATTCTTTGAGCGGCTTTCATTTCGGCGTTAGATAGTTTTATAACTTTTCTTTCCTCCGCCGTTGCTTCTAGCCACTTGATTATATTTTTATCTGTTGGCACTAATTGGAATTTTCGACTGGCTTTTATAAGTTCATTCATTTCTTTTTCAAGTTCAATAATTCTGCTTTGGGCTTTTAGGTAAGAAAGATTATATTTATCAACTAACAAATCATACAAAGGATGCTGTCTGGCGAGTTGCGCGTCATACATCCACGGATGAGGTTTAATATTCGGCAAATCGGCAACTGACAAATTATATCTTTTAGCCAGATGCTCCAAAACTTCCCGCGTTGTTCTCATTCCCTTAAGTTCAGTTTGACCGATTGTTTCTAATTGTCTGACTGTTAAAAATTCATCTGCATCTTTATACTGCGACAAAACTTCATTAAGCTGGTTCATCTGTTCCGCCGTCATTTTGTTAATAGGTGGAAGTTTCATCGCTTGTCTGACATTTTCCCACTTTCTTAAATCTTTTTCGTGAATAGTGGACAATAAAGAAATTCGGGCTTCTCTTATTCCCTCCAATCTTTGAGCCATTTGTTCGGCCTGTTCTATAAAATTATCAAATTCGCTTTTACTCATAGCGGTAAGGTTTCGTCCACCTTTTATTTCCGCCAATTCGGCATCGGTCAGATTATATCTGTCTTTTAAAGCTCTTAATCTTGCTCGCCTGTCTCCAATGGCTAATTTCATCAATTTCTCGCCCTTGCCGATAGCCGCTTTAGTTTTTCTTAATTCTGTTATTCTTTTCTCAATTTCATCAAGAATTTTCTTTTGTTTTGTATAAAGTTCAAATGCTTCTCTGGCTTCTTCACTGCTTCCAAACCCAAGTTCGGTTACTATATCATCGCCTCTTTGGGCAAAAATTCCTCCTTCTTTCTTGCCGGTTACTTCTTTAAGCCGTCCCGCAAAATCCCCTCTTTTAGGAGAATATTTGGCCAGTTCTTTGGCGGCATTCCCTTCAATGGCTTGCTTCGCAAAATCAGCTTCTAAAACCAATTCCTCAAATCTTGTCTGCGTCAATTCTTTGCTTTTAAATTTTTCAGCCAAAATTTTTAAATCTTCTGTTTTAATTTTTCTGGCGGTATCAAGAAAAGATTTTTTACTGGGTAGGTTTTTGCCTTTATTCGCTTGATTCCATATATCGGTGAGTTGGGATTTGGTTTTAATTTTGTCTAAATTCCAAATGCGAATTTCGCTTTCCGCGCTTTCAGATGCCAGTTTGGTTTTGGCTTTTGTAAAGTCAATTCCGTCATATCCTTCTTTCTTGAAAAAATCAGCCGCTTGAGTCCTCGCCTTTTCACGTAAATAAAGAGTTGAACCATTATAAATTTCCTTAACCTTACTGTTAAATACGTCCCCCTCAACAAGACGAGCAGACTTATCTAGCAATGCTTCGACTGTTCCACCACCAATTCTAGGCCCAAATTTATCAGCGTGTTTCTTATCAAGAGAAAAAGAGATTCCACTGCCTTTATTCATTGTGTCTTTACGGTCAACTATCTTTAACCCTTCTTTTTGTATCTGTTCAAAGGTAGACCTTGGACTACCGTGATATAGTTCTTTTCCCTGTGCTTTCACAAACTCCTCCGCACTCTTGTACTTCTTCGCCTCCTCTAATAGCGGGCTTATTTCTTTACTGGGTTGAGTTAATGTTTTTAGTTGTCCCAAAAGATTTTCCGCCGCGTCAACGGAAGTGGCTTTGCCAATGTCTGTTAAAATCCCTTGGGCTTTTTGAATATCCCCACCGGCTTGTTTAATCTGCTCAACTAATTTATTGGCTTCCTTAATCTTGGCTGGCAACTGCTTGCTTATATCTTCAATAGACAAACCAACCGGCAATCTATTTGTCGTTTTTGACATATCTTCCAAAAATCTGCGGGCTGTTTTTTGGACATATTCGCCAAGTTTATTTAATCCGAATATCGGCTCACCACCCTCAATTTTGGTTATAAGGTGTTCTGTGGCTTTGCCTAGATTATTTAGTTCTTGCGCGCTACCGCCTCTGCCTATTATTGTTTCCCATTGGCGATTAAAAGCATATCTTAAAACATCCCTATCCATCGCTTCTTCTGCAGTTATTCTCATTTCTTTAAGAGCAAATTGTGTCACTGGGTCTTTTAATGTTGATTTTAATGCTGTTTTGGCTAAGGTTGTCCCTGTTGAACCAGCAACAAAGGCATCCAAAATAGGTGTTAAAACATTCTTGCCATAAGATAAAGCAAAATTTTTAAAAAATGTTTTATTGGAAAAATCATCAGGAGTTTTTTCTTGCCTTTTTGTAAAGTCATCCATAAATGCTTCTCCGGAGCTTTTTATTTTGTTTTCATCAAAACCAAGTCTTTTGCCTAAATCTCCAAATTCCAAATTAAGCGGTTCGGTTTTTTGTCCTTTAATGTTCGCCAAAAATTGCACGCCAACGCGCGGGATAACTTCCAATAAACCACCAACCAAACTAACTCCCAATGCCGGCACAACTCCACCCGGTATTTCCTTCGGCTCTTTCCCAAAGGGCAGTCTCGCTATTCCTTTTTCTTCCGTAATCATTGGGGTTGTCTCGGCTGTTTTAAAACCAGGACTGCCTAAAATATCTCTAAAAGATGGTGTTTCTTTTTTCACAATTTCTTTTTCTGGCTCAATTCCAAAGGCAGATAAGTTTAGATTACTTGTTTGTTTTTCTTTTATTCCAAAAGCTGATAAGTTTAATGCCATAATTTACCAAAATTTCCACCACGGTTTTTTGACTTTTTCTTCCTGTTGTTTTTTGATTTCTTCAGACAATGATTTAATTTGGTCTTTGCTCAATTTAACATCTTTGTCATTTATGTTTATTTTGCCAGTGGTTTCTATTGATTTGACAGCGTCTTCGCCGTAAATCTTTATAAGTTCTTTGGAAATATCTTTAATGTTTTCTGCAGTAAAAAACTGTTCTGGTTTAATATCTTTTGTAATTCCTTTGTCGGCTAAAACTGCCTCAATTTCAGATATTGATAATTTTTTTGTATTTTGAAGTAAGGCATTTTTTAATTCTTCATAAGAAGCCGCTGGATTATCAATTAAAAATTTTTCTGCCTTGGCATAATCATCTTTTTTCTCGTCTTCTCCGGATGGCTTTATCCCTAAATCAGTCCTTGAAATCAACTTACCAGTTGCGGAATCAATGACATCTCTTACCATTTTGCCTCCCACTTCGTAATCTTTAATAATTGGTTTTGGAGTTTCAACTTTTTCTTTCAAAAACGGCTGTGCCAGCTCCAACGCTTTTTCTGGCGTGGAGTTTTGAATTTCGGTTAAAAGTTTATTATCCGTTAATCCATTTTTAACCGCCTCTAACGCTATTTTATATGACTGTTCTCTTTCCGCTTTATTCCTTGCCACAAAAGCGTCTTTTTCGTTTAAGGATAACAAAGCGGCATCAGCTCTTTTCTTTTCTGCCGCCGTAAAGGTGTCATAATTATTTATGATATTTTGTCGGGCAGTGGCTAGGTCTTTTTCTGTTTGGGCAAATTCAGCTTCTACAGCGTTCCGGGCTTGTTTTTCGGCCAAGAGAATATTGCCCTGCATACCCTGCGCCAAAGCGGATAATTTCATCGCTTCTATGGCGTCCGTTCTGGCAACTTGTCCAGCCAGCCCAGTAGAGTATCGCAATGTTTCGCCCTGTTTAAGAGCTTCTTCCTGCCTAGCCAAAGCATTGGCCTGATGAAGTTTGATTTGAGTGTTTAGTTCGTTAAGGGATTGTTCATAAGGGGCGGTTTTTTCAGCCACCCTGCTAGATATTTTGGTTTCTTTGCCTAATAAACTGGCATTCAGTTCTTCCAATCGTGTGGTTAAATCGTTGGCAGATTCGGGCTTTGGAGCTGGCGCCGTTATCGGGATATTTTTAATATCGGGCGGAGGAACTTGAGGCGACTGCTGGATGTTTAAGGGTTTTTCATTGGAGGTAAGGGTAGAAAGAGGAATAGATAAATCTCTTATCACAGCGTTGGGATTATTGGGATCAATTTTATATCCGATTTGAGGTATAACTGCCATATATCTAAAAATTAACTATTTTTCTTCTATGTGAATGATTTTTATAATATTTTTGAAATGTTGTGATATTCTCCATATATCTATTATATCATTTAAAATAATTGAAAAAAACCGGAAGAAGGCGGCGTCGCATCATAAATATTGTCAAAATAATAAGTGCCAGCGGGGGAACCGGCATCGTTTGTCTGCAAAAATAAATCAGTAATATCGCCCGAACCTGTCAATGTCACACTGGAAGACCAACTACCGTCGTTTATCCTTGCTCTTGCCGTATTGCCGGAACAATCATACTCCACCTCAACTTTGTACCAGGTATCTACTGAATACCCCGAAACTAATGTTACCGTGGTCGTTCCTACAAGTTCTAAGTTGCTTGAATTTTGAGTGAATCTAACATCAAAACGTCCAGTAAGTGAACTGTCCCTTGCTCTAAATGTTGCTCCATTGTGCGTTCCGCCACTGTGGGTAGCGCGCATATAGAAAACCACATTACCAGAAGTTGTGCTCGTAATCGTCCTATTGGCATTTTGATTTGACTCACCTGCAACACAAGAAAGAGCATTAGCCCCTTCTTGAACTACAGAGTTTTGCACGTCCCAAGCGACATTGGCTGACCAGCTATCTTGGCCGTTTAAATCGCCGGTTGTTAAGCTATTAAAATTTTGTGTATATGGCCAAGACATTTAAGCTGTTGCCACGCAGCGCCATTTACTTGTGGCACTATTCCAAACAAACCCGACATCCAGTCTGTTTGTTCCCGATGTTGTCGTTGGAAGGGCAATAGTGGAAGCCTCAAAGCTCGCCCCCCAAGTAATCGCTCTTGAAGCCGTGCCGGTTATCGCTATCCATAAAGTTTGGTTTTCTGTCGCTCCCCCTTTTAAGTTGGTGGTAAAAGACGTTATATCAACCGCTTGAGCTGTAATGCTGAAAAAATCAACCTCATCAGTGTTGATGGTGGGTGTGGCGGAAGAAGTAATCGTTGCCCATCTTTTTATCAGTCTCTTGTTTTTAAGTTGGGGAAAAATATCCTCGCTGGTTATGTTTTGGGCGTTCAAACCATTATGCCTGTGTTCTCTTATTTGCTGGTCTATATAGTTTTTTATTTCGTTGTCCATATTATTCGGCAATATCATAGCCTATAATTATCCTTTTAACCCCATAATTGGAGTTAGAAAATGTTAAATTGAGTTGGAATGTTCTTACTTTTTCATTTAAGTTTTTTGTTTCGGAGAATCTAGTGGAAGCCCCTGTATTGTTTTGTAAAGAAGGAAATAACTTTAAACTAACTGTTTCGCTATTTAAATACAAAACCCCCGGAGTGGCGGAGTTAGCCACTGCATTTGCCCATTCTATCCACACATTTCTGATAATAACCGGGCGGGGAAAATTATAGAATGGGGTGTAAAAATCACCACCCCCATAACCAGAAACACTAGAAACATCCAGTGTGTAAAAAACGTCTTTGTCGGCGGCAATTCCTAATTTATTTTGTCCCGCGCTAAAAAGAGCGGTAATGTTGCCCTCGTTGGCAACCAGAAATCTTTGCAAATAAAAAAATGCTCTTCTGCCCGGGCTTATCTCTCCATAACAAAGTATTTTATTTCCGTCTTGAACAAAAAGATTTGACCCGATTGAAGTTATTTTTTGTTTGTAAGGAAGTTGGACATTGTCAAAAGTTACATTGTCTAATCTCCTAAGAAACGCCACCCCTGAACCATTTATATACCCTAAATTTTTCCCATATCCACAAAAGACTACCCCTCCTACCGAATGAAAACTTAATACCATTTCATCTGAAATTACCGCTTTGACTGGCTTGGAAGAAAACCCATCATACCAAAGAACTTTATTTATTGAGGGCAACGTATCAGAAATGTTCAATGAATTTGTCGTGGAGATAAGCATATAACCAGTTCCAGGGTCAATGCCCAAAGCAATAATTATTTGGTCAGTGGAAAGTGTTAAAACTGTGGCTGGCGCGCCACCAGCCGAAGTTTGCTTTAATAATAAATTTCCATCTCCATAAAAAGCATTATTTTCAAAGACTAAAGCTGGGTGGGGATATGTCTGGTTGGTAAAAGTGGCAAAGGACGCATTAAAAATTGCGCCCGTTTCATCCCACCTGATAAGTTTTTCTTTAGTTGTCGTATAGGTTTCCCCGGCAAAAGAAATCATATCGGTGAATCCCTGAGCATAAGTATTGGTTGCATCCGTTCGCAATGCCGCTTCGGGTATTTTTGTGCCGTTGTAACGATAAAACTTTCCGTCATTTGACACCATTTTTTTTTCATAACCACCAAAGACATCATCATCGTTACTAGAAGCGATAAGCCCCTTGTTGGTTGTAATTCTTCCATCAGGGTCGGAATCAACCACAGCTGTTGGCGTATGCAAAACGCCGGGAACAGCAATTAAATTTACCCCGTAAGTTTCGGGAGAAAATCCCCCATCGGCTGTGTATTTAGAGGTGGCAGCACCCCGTATAAAATCTTGCGCGTTTAATTCAAGAAAATGTTTAGGAATCATTTGTTTGATTCTTTATTTGCTATAAATCTTTTTTGCTGGTCGGTGTAATAATAATGCGTGCCAGATTGAGAACCGGAAGTATTGATGGCTGTTCCTCCTTTCGTTGCTGAAATTTTAAATGTGTCTTCCGTTGCGTAAATCACATAATACCAAGTATCAACAGAAATTCCTGTAGGTAATGCTCCTGTGGTGATAAACGAAACTCTATCCTCATTTCTAAGCCCGTGTTTATTCTTCGTAATAACTCCTGGCGAAGCGATTGTGATGGTAAAAACATCATAACCCCTTGAACCATAAAATAGAACCAAATCCTTTTCCAAGGCATTTATCATATTCAGAAATCCTCCAGCGTTTGCCATTACATTTTCGGAAGCATATTCATAAGACGGCCACAAAGCGATTAAATCATGATAAAGAGAATCAAACACTGGCGTGGCTGTTCCTGTAGTTAAATCGGAAGCCGACCACAATGTCGGCCGGTAATTATCTATATGCCGGCGGATTAAAGAATTAACCCTTTCATAAGCCCTGTTAAGAGCCAAAAGCATATTGGCGTTTGAAAACGACGTTGAATCGGTTTTTGTCCGCCTATAAATGCTATTTTGGATGTCAGCGAGTGTCATTTATTTTTAATTTCTTAATTTCTTCAATTTGATTTTTTAATTCCTCAATTTTCAATTCTCTTTCTTCTTTTTCTTTAAAAATTTTTTGGAATTTCTCCTCAAAAACATCTTTTTCATTTTCCAGTATTTTGATTTTTTCTTTCAAATTTTCAATACTTCCTTTTTCAATTAAAGGTTCGTGTTCAATCTCAAACTCATTTTCGCTTGTTCGTGTTATTTTCATTTTCTCTCTTTTTTTAAACCTTAAAATTCTTTCTTCTGCGCCGCTTGAATAAGAACATTGCCCGCTCCGCCGGTTAAACTGAAACGTATCCTGCCATACTTGGCGGCATAACTGGTAATTATCGGGAAAGTTTTGTTTACAGTTTCGTTAACTGTTGTAGTGGCCGCTGTCCACAAATAATCATCTCCATTTGTGCCATTAGTTAACGTTCCACCTCCGGCCGCAATAGTTTCGTAAGTGTACCAATCTATATTATCGTTTGAAAATTGAAGATTAAAATATAAAACTGACGGCGTGGTGCTGGAATAAGCAGAAGCAAATAACTGCAAATGATTGCCGTTTTCTGGGTCAAAAGCGACAGAGGTTGTAGCTGTGCTGGAAGTCATATAAATCGCAGTGGTGGTAGAAACAGAATTAGTGGTGCTTCCATTGGTGTTTATTTGCACGGATGAAGGATTAGCTTTAACTTTATCAGCTGAAAATATGCCTATTGTCGTAAAAGCAATTATGGCAAGAACTGATGTTATATATATTATTTTTTTCATTAGTTTTTAATTAGTTTTTAATTTTTAGCTTCTTAATTCATCGGCCGATTTTTCAGCCGATGTGTAAGAAGCTAAATAACCTCCCAAGTCGCCTGACAAACTCCTGTCGGACTGAAATTTCCGCCCGAACCGCCGCCCATCTTGAAAACGAGCCAGTCATTCGGAGAAAACAAAGTATTGCCAAGCGGGGTGCTGGAAGCCACAATCGTTGCCTGCTTGTTGGCCGCCACTTCATAAGAAGTGCCTATCAACGTGGTCGTGGAGTATTGGTCTGTGGCCCCGCTATTACGACTGTCAGCAATATATTTTTTATATTCATTTGCATTGAATTAACTAATAATTAAAGAGACGCAAGTTTTCTTTCCAGTTCTCCTTTTTTCTTTTCGTATTTCACTGGATTTTGGACTTTGTATTTTTCTATCAATTCTTTGAGTTGCTCTTTTTTTGTTGAAACTTCTTTTTCTTTTGCCATTTGTTTAACTTCGGGGCTGGGATAAGCGGATAGGGTGATGGGGCTACCCGCTTATATCAGCCCCGAAGGATTAGCTAATAATTAAGCAAGAGTAATATCTACTATCAATCCCGCTTTCTGCGTCCAGAGCTTAAATCCGACCTGCGCCGCCACGGCAATTTCTTTGCCAGTCTTGCCGGTTATTTCTTTTTCCATTATGTCCAGACCTCTTGGCGAAGCGTAAGTGGACACTCCTTTTACCCCAAATACCCTATGTCCGGAGTTGGTAACCGTGACCGAACCAATGGTGGCATCAACAAACCGACCGGAACGGACAACATAAATGTCCACTCCCATATAAGTGTCCATAAACCCGTTTTTCAAAGCGGCATCGGCGAAACTGAAGCCATTGGATGCCTGCGCTTGGATAAATCCAACCACATCGGTGTTCTCAATGACCAAGAACATACCCTTATAAACATCGGCATATCCGGCCACTTTGGAAATCAAGTTGGCCATTATGACATTGATGTTGGCCGCAGTTGTAAAACCGCCGGCCGGCGTGGTGTAAGTTCCGGTGGCATCCTCGCACAAGTTGTTCAATACGAAATGGTCTATTCTTTCGGCAACCGCAAACGCTTGCTCCTCCATTCTGGTAGCAAACAAGTCATAGTTGTTAAGCAGCTGTTCAAAACCGAAAACGTGTTCGCCATACGCCACCTCGTCGGTAACAGTAAGCGTGTCGTCGGTTTGCGTCCAAGCGGAAACCGAGTAAGTTCCGGCTGACGCTATGGCCGTAACGGCGGCAGTGGGCTGTCCGCTATACGGGTTTTGTATCCTGTAATTGTCCGAGCGGTCTACTTCGCAAATTTTTTCAGCAACAAGAGCAGACCTCAAAACTTGCTGCATTACGGTGGAGCGGTATTTATCCCTCCACCCTCTTGATGATATTGTGTTCATCGTTTGTAATGATTATTTAATAAATCATCACTCCTAACAAACACAGCCCCACCCTGTATTATTAGCCCCTCTTCTTTGAGTTTATTCTGGCCTCAACGAGCTTTTCTATATCCTCGTCTTTTTCAGGCATTTGCCCTTGTCGGGCTTTTTCCAATAAAGTTTCTGGTGAAACTTTGGAAGTCCCGCGCGGACTTTTGGCGTTAGCCGCCGCGACCGCCGCGCTTTGCCGTTCCTCTTTCCGGTCGGAGATAATGGATTGCAGAGTTTTGTCTTTCAAGGCTTCACTAACCGAAATCTTTTTGAAAGAAGCGTAATTTTTTATCTCATCAAAATCTTCTTCATCAATGTCCGATTTGGTTAAGGTGAAAATGTCCTTATCAGATAAACCCTCTCCTTTATCTTTTACCTTTGATTCGGCTTTTTCGGCTCTTATTTTGTAATTCTCGGCCAATTCTTTGTTTTTGGCCGCTTCCTCATCTTTCCTTTTTCTTTCATCGGCCGTTTTTGCCTCATTGTCGGCAATGGAAGTTTTAAGAGTTTCCAACTCTTCTGGAGTAAAAGCATCCAGTTGCTCTTTGGTTAAGGCTCCAAAGTCAGTCCAAGTTTTTATTTCGTCCATAGAGTGTTTTTTAGGTGGGCAAGCTCCACCAAGATTACTAATAATTATATCAAATTTTTAACGTCAATACAAATTACATTTTCTTTCCGCAAGTCGGGCAGACTTTTGGCATCTTCATCATCATTCTTTCTTCCGCCATTTTTTTAGCCGACTTTTTTTTGTGTTTCATTTTGCGCTGTCTTTTTTTAACCTAGTCGACCTTTCGTCCGCTGTTTCCTCTTTTATGTCCGCCAGTGTTTTAATCATTTGCATCATCGTGTCTATGTGCATAAGCAGGGCATTGCGGCAGGCCAAAAAAATGTGTCTTTCAGTTGGATTGGTATGTTTTCCAAAATCCACCAAATCTCGCAGTTTAATTTCATTCGCTTTTCCGTTTTCTAAAACATCAAACTGATTGTCCAGATATTTGCCCAAAAGCATTTTTGCCTCAATTTCCGTATTCACAAATTCCGTGCTTCGGTCTTTTGTTGAAATCCCGTTGTAAACATCGGCAAATTGGAATAGGGGGCTTTCTGGGTCAATTTCAGGTAAAAGACATTTCCTCAATATCGGTAATCCACCCAAACTCTTTAACATTCCCAACAGTTTTTTTTCTTCCTCCGACATTTCGCCTTGAAAGAAAAACTTGCGGATTGTTTTGATTAAAAGTGGATTGTCTTTAAAAATTCCCTTAATCAATCTCATTTCGTCCCGGCTGAACATTCCGTAGCCTTCTTCCGTTATTTTTTGTTCTTTTTCCATTGGTTTTTAATTATTTGATAATAGCCCCATCACCGACCACAGCGGGCGTTGGCTTGTTCCCGGCCATTGATAATTCAATGGGAGAAACATTGCCTACGGTATTTAAAATTTTATTGAAAATAAGTTTGGCGTTCGGATCCTGAAGTATGGCAGGATTGGAAGCGATGCTCTGTAATATTGTGGATAAGGTGGTCAATGCCGCTTGTTTGTCCTTGTTTTCGTTGGTGATGTTCACTTCTGCTTCCCATTCCAAATTCTTTAAAGCTTCATTCCAAGTAATGTCTTCCGGCGTAAAAAAACGTTGATTGCCCAAAGGCGATAATTCGCTTCGCACTTGGTTTTCAATTTCGGCTTGATTGAAAACCGGAGGCATTTGTCCGTTTAACACCATTTCTTTGGCTTGACTGTTATATCTCCTTATCGCTTCTTTGGGGATATATATTGCGTCAATTTTTTGGATGTCATGGTCTTGAAGAATAGCCGCCACTTCATCTTTGGTGTCCATTTTTGTTTTAAGGTGGGGGATTATAAATTCTCTCAACATATCTTCAATAGCCAGTCCTTTGTTTTCGGTCATAACTTCAAACAAGGAATTAGCTTGTTGGCCGAGATAAGCTCCCAGAGAATAGGGCGTGCCGGAGGGCAAAGTATTGCCCCGCAAAGCGTCCGGCGTTGAGGTTATTTCTTGCGCTAAGACTTTCCACTGGTTAGAGAAATTTTGAAAAGCAACAATGTCAGCTTTGGAGTTGTTAATTTGGGTTAAGGGTAGATTCTCTTTATGAATTAAAATATCCCCTGTTTCTATTGCAGATAACACGTTTCTGCCGGCAAAAACAGGGTCAGCCGTCTGGAAAATAAGTTTGGATGCCAAATCCAGTGTATCTTTCATATTTTTTATGCTGTGGTTCTGCATCCATTGAGCATCAAATAAGTATTCTATTGCACCGATTGCCAGTGTTCGTCCGTCTTCTTCAATAAGATGATGGAGCATATATGGATTTTTCTTTTCTTTGCCTTTATACAAAGTGAAATCGTCATATTCTCCGCTTTTATTTTGAACATAGGAAACAACGTGAACTTGCTGGCGGTATTCTTTCCAGTCTTCGTCTTTTGGCTCTTTTTTAAGTAAGGCGACCGGTAATTCTCCGTGAACTTCAAACAATTCTATAAAGTCGCTTTTTAAGTCTTTGGTTTGCCCTTGTAGTGTTTTACGAGTCGTTGTGGCGGATATGAGACTTTCCACAACAGTTTGGTCGTATTCTTTGATTTTGCGAAGCTGGGCGGGTGTCTTATAGATTTTTTCAATCATTGGCAAAGCGTTAAAATCCACAGGGTCGCAGATTATTCTATTCCAAGGAATAACCGAACATAATAACTCTCCGTCTGTTTCCACAAATTTTGAAACGGCAGAACCGTATTGAGCCAGTATTCTGCCCCACTGATTAAGATACACACCAAAGCGGGCTTTCCGCATCCAATTTTGCAACAAAACAGTTCCCAAAAACGACAAAACAATTCCCGATGATTTTGTGGCGGAAATGTTTACATCCTTACGGTCAATGTCGGTCGCCCGATACCAAATGTTGGTGGCGGCGACAACGATGTTAAAAAATGGTTTATCCCGTCCCAAACTGTCTTTATCGCCCGAAGTGTGCTTGGAATAATAATAAGCGGCGATTTTTTCTATCGTGTCGTGCATCTGAAAATCAACATAATTCCCCAACTTGGTCGTGCCAAAAATGTAATTGTTTTCAGCGTCCCTTATTATCTCGTGAATGCTTTGATTCAAAAGTTCATAACATCACCTTTATTTTTTAATCTTTTTCTTGCGGCGTTCTTTGATGATAGCTTCAATCGTTCCGCAATACGCTTGCGGATTTTTTTTGTTTCTATTGGTGGCCACGCAAGCCGCGAAATTCTTGTATTTTCCCAAAGGCATTTTATTTATTATAACATTATTTTAGTTTCGCAACAAATTCTTTCCAGTCGCAGGGATAGTTAAATTTTTCAACCAAAGGAATTAAATCTTTGTTCAAATATTTTTTTCGCAAATTTTCCAAAGTATTGAAAATAATCCCTTTATCCCGTTGATAAGGAAACTCCTCTTCTTTTTCTCGGAATAAATGAGCATAATAGCAATTTTTATTTGTTATACATTTTCCCCCATTTAGGAACGCCCTGATGCCTAATTCCGCCGCTTGTCCGCCCCAACCCCCCAAACTCTCATCGCAGATATTCCATTTCCAGTAATTCTCCCTTGAAATAATCCACGCCGAACCTTGTAGGCACATTGTTTCGTTCAATAATTCATTATTTTCTGCTTCTTTATGATATTGCATAACCAAATTACTATCAAAACAGAAAGCCGAGCTAGCCGGTTTGGGTATTGGCTCCCAAGTTTCTGGATTAAGCCGGAGAAGGTAAGGAGCCATAATTGTTTTATCATCTATTTTGTCCAGTAATTCCTTATCAAATCCTTGCGAAAATGAGCAGTGAGCGTCTATTTTCATAAGGTATTCCGCTTCCGACATTCTGGCCAGTTTATTGGTCATTGCCCTTTGCCCGATGGTTTCAGTTTCAATATGCCATTTTATTTTTTCAGGATATTTTGGTTTCCATTCCTTATTTAAGGGGATTGTCCAGCCATCCAATCCGACAATTATTTCCACATCGCTTTTATTTTGAATATCGTCTATGGTCTTCTGCAGATATTCTTCATTTTTACTGGGAATAAGAAGAGAAATCATTTTGCGGAATTAAGTTGCTGCCGGTTCATATTTTTTAGAAACTGTTCTCGTAATTTCAAATTTATAGCGGGAAAATAATCAAATGTCTGAATAACATATCTTAACGCATCCAAGGCGTGGTCGTTAGCTTTAATAGGTTTCTCTTTTCTGTTTTTGTCATCCTTATCTTCATCATAGCAATAAGTTTCTAACTCCATTATAAGATTAACACATCTTTTATTTATTAAAAGATTCCCCGAAAGAAACAACTCCCTTATTTTTTGAATACCGGATTGAATGCTGTCTTTATTTTTAACAACTTCCCTGACATTTACTCTCCTTCGCCTTAATTCTTCTATGGCTGACGGACTTTCTGGGTCGGGATAAACCGCCCCAAATCCACAACCAGCCACATATTCAGCAATTTGACTTTCTGTTCTTTCGGTTTTATACCACTCATCTTCTACATAAAATTTCTCATTATAATATCTAATATCCAAAACCGCCGCAGGATTTGTATAACCAAAATCTACACCTCCAATTTTTGTATATTCTCCCTTTGGTAAATTGTCATATAAGTGTTTTGTGCGGCTAAATTCCTTATAAACCAGCCCTGTTGTTTTTTGAAATTTTGCCAGATACTCCTGGGCAAACCTTTCTTCGGGCAAAGTAGCTTTGGCTTTATCTAGTTCGTCTTTGGGCAAAAAGGGATTGTCATAACTGCTAAAATGAAAAGTTTTAAAATCGGGGTCGTTCAATTCCAAATTACATAAATCAAAGAAGTGATTATACCCTTTGGGTGTGGAAGAAAATAAAACACTTCCTTTTTTGTCAGTCAGTGTCGGTCTTAATACTTCCTGCCAGCCTATCCAGAAATTAGACATCATCGCCACTTCATCTATAGCCAGAAAATCAAATGCCTGTCCTCTTAGGTTCTCAATGCTTTCCCATCCGCGCAAAACAATATGACTAGCTTCGTTTTTAATTGTCCTAATCTTAATTTCAAGCCGCGCTTCATTGGTTTCAATTATCGCTGGCCGTAGTTCTTTTTTTAACTGCTCCCACGCTATATCTCTGGCTTGCTGGTAGTTGTTGGCGATATAAGCTATTCTTGTTGGCCTGCTTATAGCAATACCTTTAATTTCTTCAATTATCAAGGATGTTTTCCCAAAGCGCCGGCCACATCTTAATACTCTGAACCTATGAAGGTCTTTCGCTATTATTTTCTGGGCTGGATGTAAGAGCATTTTTGTTGGCTATTTCTTGGCTTATCTCAATTTTTAATTCTTTTCCGTCCGCTCCGGTTAACTCCTGTCTTTCGCTAAATTCTGTTTTTCTCTTGCGTTTAAGATAATCCATAGCGTTTTGATAACTTTCTGGGATTTTTTCAGCTACTGTTTTTTTGGCTTTTCTTACCGGATCATCTCTTAACATTTCAATTCTCTTGTTTAGTTCAGGATTTTTTTTAGTCCATATATGGTAGGTTGAATAGCTAACTCCCGCATATTCGCATATCTCTTCCAGCGTCCAATCCCATTTAGCTGCTTCCTCCATTCTTTCGATTATCCTTTCCTGTTCCTCCTCGCTTATTTTCATCGCCTCGCTGATTTTTTTATTGGTTTGTTCTCTTTTTGTTGGGCGTGCCATATATTTAACCTATTATCTTCCAAACCCCTCCACAATCTTGATAAATTGTTGGAATAAAACCTTTTGTCAAGGCATCTTTAATGAATTTTTCGCAGATACTATACATTTTTTTCTTACCTACTACACAAAAGATTTCGGTTTTCTCTTCACCACTGATTTGAAATTTAAAATAATTTTTCATTTTTTCTTCTTCTTAAAAACCCCCGCATAATAAGCCCGAACTTGCCGAGCTGTAAATTTTCGGCCAGAAGGGGATTTATATTTTCCTTTATTTTTACCTGTTTTTATTTTAATAAATGGCATATTTTCTTATTTTTGTTTTTGCCTGCGACCTTGTTAGGTTTAATTGATAAAGGGGGGATGATAAATTATCAGACAACTCCTCCAGACATTCTTTAGCCGCTTTACTGCCTAAACTTTTTTTTACGAACTGCCATTGAAGGTAATACGCTTCCAATTCCTGTTCCAATCTGAAATATCGGTCATAAATATATTTTGCCCACCACTGTTCGGGAGTCGAAAATTTCTTTTGCTGGTTGCTGTGGATTTCCTCGTGAAACAACACATCGGGAGCAATTTCTCCGCCACTGGGGTTGTATAATATATCCCCGTAAGGGAATAAAGGAACATAATCAGGCAGATTAAGCGGAAAAAATCTCTGCAATTCGCTATAATTCGGCGGATAATTTTTAATTTCTTTCATTTAATTATACCTCTTTTCCGCATTTTGAGCAATTTAATATCATATTTTCTTCCCGCACCTCCCGCAATACATCTTATCATAATCCTCGTTATATTCCGTTTTGGCTCCGCAACAGTGGGAAAGGAAGCCGAGGTATTTTAAAAGTTTTTTAATCATTTTTTATGTGCCAATAATTTTTCAGCTAAAGCAATACTATATTGCCCGCCTTTTTTAATATGGTTTATAAATTTTTGCCATTCTTTAATTTCTTTTTCGGCGAGTTTTATCAGTTGTCTATCAAATTGTTTTTTGGTCATTTTTTATAAATTTAACAAATTCTTTCCAGTGCTTCTTGCTCATAATTCCCAACCCTTCGCACTCCGCAAAATCCCATTTCGGCTTAGTCATTTGGCTTTCTTTCCATTTTCTCCACTCCTCGCTTTCTATCACGCTACGCCAGAAACTGCTGTGGCCGTCTTCGCAACCGCCGCAAGGTTGCCAGTAATATTGCCGGAGAAACTCATTCCAATTATTTTTAATTTGTTTTGGTGTCATTTTTTATTTCAAAATTAAGTGGATTATCCCATAAGGGTCTCCATACCCCGCAAGAACATCTCCAGGGTGAGAAAAGGCTGTTGTTGCCTTGGAGTTGCTCTTTGCAGACGGGACAATAGGGTATAACTGTTTTTACCTGTTTGTAGGCGGGCTGTCTTGGATTTATTTTTTGTTCCATAGTGGGGGTAAAAGGAATTGAACCTTTTGTCTTTTTTTAGTTTGTATTACTGTTAGCAAAACAATAATTCCGCGGCAAATAAAAAACGTTCTAACCATTAAACTAACCCCCGTTTTTGAGGAGCTATTGGCGGCTCCTCGTCGCCAGAGATTA
>JABWAS010000013.1 GCA_013360865.1 Candidatus Paceibacter sp. | reverse complement strand
TTTATTCTCATTACGTTCATTCCGCTTTCTAAAAGCTCTGTAAGTTTTTCCTCGCCGGAAGTGACCGGCCCTATCGTCGCCACAATTTTTGTTTTTTTGCTTGTCATGTTATTTATGATTTTTTCGTAATTTTAACGCTTAAATTATAATTTATTTAACAATAATAACTTAAAATATTAGCTTATTTCCAAACTTTCCGCAACTTCACAAAAAAACATCCCGGCTTTAACGGGATGTTTTTTAATCGCCGCGAGGCTGCGAACCAGAAAAGCGATTTTAGAGGAGAGAGTTTTTAAAAAATCTCAATCGCTTTTTGCTCTGATTCAACAGCCTTACGGCGGTTAATTTCTTAATCTCACTTTGAACCCACCAACCATTAGCTGACGAGCTCAAAAAAGATTGGAAGAATGCACAAAACCACTGTGCATTCTTCCTTAAGCCCTATTCCAAAAACATTAACCCTGTTTCTGGAATATTTTTACTTCAACCGGGATGTACGATACATACACCCGGTATTGTTGAAACTTCCCGGCCAGCTCGGCGGCAAGTCTTTCGACCTCCGCCTTCCAGTCTTCATCGGACTGAACCGCGTAAAGCGGATTTTTGTCCGAGAAGAGAGTTAAAGCTGGCTCCGCGTCCGCGAACGGACCGTTGTCCGTCGGGTACGCGTATACAATTTCGGTCTGCTGTACGCCGACCGGAATGTATGTCCCCCCTGCAGCTATAGCCTTCCTGTAGGATTCTTTCAGGAAGTCAATGACCTCCTGCTTTTCCTGCAGAAAACCGCCATAGCCTTTCTTTAGGCCGAGATTGATCTCAGCCCTGATCGTTGTGGCCGCGCCACTGCGGCCATTGTCAAATGCGATTCCATACCCCATCTTTCTTCTCCTTTCTGAAAAAACAAAGATAATAACGAAAATACGCTTTTCGTTATTGCGCACCGTCTCAAAAAAATCGCAACTTGGACAATGCACTTTTCCTTTTCCTGTTAAGCAAGGTTATATAAATCTTCCGATAATTCCAGACCGGCAATCCTTTATTCATTCTTTCTCCTCGAGCCAGGGGTAAAAAATTTTACCCTCCCCTGCTCGGCCAGACTTAACTGACTTCCCGTTCGGCCATTGGCCTATAGGGCATGCGGGCAGGGTCGCCCAAAGTTAAAAGATAAAATCACTTTTTTGGCTTATGATCAATCCACAGACCGTAAATATAGTTGTAGACAAAGCCATAAGCCGTTTGCTGTTTCTCAATGCTCCATCCCGTTATTTCCTTATCGGGATTTAACCTTTCAAAATCCGATAAGATTTCCAGGATTTCCACAGGACGATCGCTTGGGCGACCATCCTTGTTTATGACAACGTAGGAGTGATTTCCCACAGTTTTAATAGAAAC
Organism: Candidatus Paceibacter sp.; assembly: GCA_013360865.1. Taxonomy (NCBI): domain Bacteria; kingdom Bacillati; phylum Minisyncoccota; class Minisyncoccia; order Minisyncoccales; family Candidatus Paceibacteraceae; genus Candidatus Paceibacter; species Candidatus Paceibacter sp. Next base: position 19,694 of record JABWAS010000013.1, on the reverse strand, counting down.
TATGGAAAACCCCTCACTTGCAAAAACTTGCAATTCAAAAAAATAAAGAATAAACAAAAAAGAAAAAACTAATAAGGCTTTTTTCATCTTCCTTCTCCTTTCAGAAATTTTCAGAAGTAAATTAATTCCAACACTGAATTCTACCCACCCTCTTTGGCAAGCAAAATTCAGTGTTGGAGTATAATCTCACTTTGAACCAATCAGCCCTAGACTGACAAGCTCAAAAAAGATTGGAAGAAGTGCATGAACCATCACGCACTTCTTCCTTGAAGGTTTTGGCAAGAAAGATTGAACCGCAATCTTTCTTGTCGGGCAAACCTACAACCCTTTTAAACATTTAATCAACCAGATCGCCTGGTTGATATTTATTGCCGTGACTTACTGCCACGACATACTTGCCCAATTTGGGGTCAAAGACCCCGATCACCTCATAGAGGTGTCCCACCGCGTGGGCAATCGCGATGGCAACGGGCAAACTTGCCGGCCCGTTGATTTTCAAAATTGGTCCGCCAGCAAGCTCATTGGCGGCGACCATCTCGCCAAGACGTTCAACAGCGTCTTTTACGATTTGGTCATTTTGGGCAGGCTCTCCGAAGCCTACCCTCAACAGACTCCCATTTTCTAAATTAATTTTAAAAAATTTATTAGCCATTCTCGGCCTCCTTTCTGTCGATTCCGCCCTAATCATTAATCGACATATTATTTCAGAATTCCTATCTGGGCGGCAAATAGGAATAAAAATTAAATTTAGAGTTTTACAAGACGCTCGGCCAGAGCCCTGATCATTGGTCTATTGGCGACCGGTTCGCCTCTTTCGAGGTGATGAACTGATCCCCGGAGGATTCCGTCTTGGGCAACGCCCTCGACTTTATCCTCTGTCCCGTGGTAGTCCGAATGAATCTCGGCAATCACGGTGAGACCGACTTTTTTGGCGAATTCGCGCCACTCCGGCACCTTGCTGGTGTCGCCAGCGAGGATGACGATGTGAGTGGCACTCGCGCAGATCGCTTCATTTTCCTTGGAGGTGATGCCTCCAATGTCGATGAGCGTCAGCTCAAGCGAGCACTTCTCGACCGAAGTCTTGTTACGCTCGACAAACTCCGGCGTAAACTTGGCTTTGTAGGCCGCCTTGCACGCCGCCGCGAGCTCCGGAACATGGTTCACAGTTGCCTGGAACCACGCACCCTCGCCATCCGGACAAGCCGTGATGACATAGGGATAGGGAGCACCGGGGATTGCGCGGATAGTCTGTTTCAGCCCCTCGCGCATGCAACTTTTGCCGGACCTAGGCGGACCGGCGAGAACAATCTTTTTCATATCCTCTCCTTTCTGCCTTTTCGGCAAAAAATTTTCGAATTTCACAAACAATCTTCCAACACTGGATTCTACCCACCCTCTTTGGATAAGCAAAATTCAGTGTTGGAATTTTCTGTTTTCGTATTGCCGCGAAATTGTGATTCGCGGAAACATCATCAGTCCGCCTTAGGCGGAGAACAGAGGGAGAAGTTTTAAACCTTAACTTCTCCCTTTTAAACCTTTTGCCGTTTGACGCAACGACGATGCGGCGGAATCTTTCCTCATCCGCTTGGACCATTCCTTACCGTCTCCGATTTTTTAAAATCTTAAATCGAAAATCAGTGTCCACTGAAGGACTCGGCAGAACGGTGCCGGAAACTCGCTCTAACACGAAGCAAGCGAGTTGTTTTTTGCTGCATACCTTTCCCACGCGGCTTGCATTTCCGCAAATGGGATTTTTATCAAAGTCTCCCCATGATAAGCATGGGGATTTTCGAATACGAGCCTGGTTTTTTGGCCAGGCCATACATATTCAAATGGGTCAACATCACAACTACCGTGGTTTATTTCCACGGTAGTTTTCCCTCCTAGTGTTTCAACCTGTACGGATTCGCACAGGTCCTCTCCTTTAAGATAAAACCGGGAAAATGCACCGATCCCGGTAGCAGCGACAAAGGATGACTCCAAGTCTTTGGCGACTATTAGGTCGCCGTGCCATAGGTGACCTATGACCTTTGATGACACCATGTGGCATGGCACATCTGACCTGCTACTATAATTCTGGATCGTAACCAGATACGATCCAGAGTACTTAGAATCTATCTCTCCTTCTAGGTGCACTCGCACCATTCCATTAACTACCTCTGATACTATTTTAAACTCCCTCATCTTTCTCTCCTTCCTCCCTCGCCTCATCGGCGAGAGAAAAATAGTCAAAAAATTAAATTAAATTACCCAATTTAAGGCAATGTAATATTGCTAGAGATCTAAAGATTCCTTAGTCATGAGATGAAATGGTTAAGTTAAAATGGTTGATTCATCATACTAAGGCTGTAATTAAATCCAGAACTAGACCCCGCACCAACTTTACTTAATGTTTTAACATAAAGTTTAATTGATGCTTGGCTTATCTCCCCACACATCTTGTTTTTTAAACAGAGTTGGTGCGGGGCAAATCGCCCTAAATAGGGTAATTTAATTGTTTTCTTGATTGAGAAGAAAAGAAGATCGGGTTGAAACAAAGAGACAACGCAATCTTTTTCCAACACTGAATTTCACCTACCCTCTTTGGATAAGCAAAATTCAGTGTTGGAATGCGATATTTGGTTTTTAAAAGAACAATTTTTCTGTTTTCGTATTGCCGCGAAATTGGAATTCGCGGAAACATCATCAGTACCGATTATTCGGCAGAACAGAGGGAAGTTTTTTAGAAAAACTTCCCGAAAACTTAAACTTTTATTTTACAAAAACCCCCACTCCCTTCTTTTAAAATCCAGAAAGAAGGTCCCGACTAGGACCCCCGCGTAAACAGGGAAATTGCCTGGCATCTTTCCCATGTTTTTTCTCAACTGCTCTTCCACGTCCACATTGATTTGACCAACGTGGAAATGACCATGAATCGGGTCGTAATAAAGTTCGACCCTTTTTAGAGAAGAGATTGAGTCCATATCAACATCTAATTTCCTCTTCCAAAATTTCCTATCCTCGGAAATTTCGAAAGTCAGATTTCCAGATACCTCTGTTAGAAGTACCTTGAAATCTGCTATCAACACCCCATCAGCCGCGATACTCCCACAATGTAGGACGATCTTTTCGTCCTCTTCAAATTCATAGTAATACAACCTCAGATGCCTCAAGGTTCCAACAGGAAGTTTGAAGCACTGATTGAAGAACCCTAAACACTTTTTGCTGACGAATTTTGCTTTTTCTTCTTCAAATCTCTTTTTCTCGAGACATTTTTTCATACCTGCCTCGATTGAGGCTAATTCCTCTTCGTCAACCGGAACCGCCTCATTTGTCTGCTCCCCTAGGAGGACTTTTTTAACAGCCCCTCCTATGTGTTGCCAGTAACGGGTAGACACTTCTCGTGTCCAACCTGTCGGCGTTGCCACATAAGCATCGCCGTTTATAACTTTGTACACCTGCTCACCTGCTACAAGCAGGCGTACGGCTTTACCCTCAAAAGAAGGCTTCATACTTCTCTCTCTTTCCCGCATTTCTGCGAAATAAATTTCAAAAAAATTTAATTTCCAACACTGAATTTTGCTTACCCTGTACTAACTTTTCTGCTAACTAAAACGATTTGTTATAAAGCAGTGGGCTAACCCAGACACTAACTCTTCTTGTAAACCAACCGGAGTTAGTACAGGGCAGGCCCTTAAAAGTTAATACGCAAAGGAAGTAAAATTCAGTATTCTATATTCTTTTTTTAAAGTTCGCCTTATTGGTCCTTATGTTTCACCAGCTGACTCTCTTATTTAAAAGAATCAGCCGTCTAAGGTAATAAGGAAATTCCTGAAGGCAAGACGGGTTTAGGTTCTTCCCTCCAAGCATTTCCCGAGTTTAATGTAGATGTTTATACTCATTGGCTCACTCTCTCCTCTATTGATTTCCCCATTCCGCCGGCTGGCGGATATCGGGACGTTCTATTGGTTAGACAGAACGAGAATGAAGCCAAACATCACTACAAAACTCTTTAAAATTCAATGTTCTATTTGATTTTCTGACTTAATTATACACGATATAAATATTTTGTCAAGGGTGTATATTCAAGCCAAAATCTATCAAATCTAATCACAGCATAGCATACATAAACATTTTGTCAAGCGGCTTTGGCGTCTTACCCCCGCCAACAATCAAAAAACCCTTGAAAAACAAGGATTTTTTGATTGTTGCGATATGTTATATTTGATTGTCGCAGACTAGCGTTTGCTCCACTGTGGGGCTTTTCTGGCTTTTTTGATTGCTCCACTGTGGGGCTTTTCTGGCTTTTTTGAGGCCGAATTTGCGACGTTCTTTCATTCTCGGATCGCGGGTGAGGAATCCGGCGATTTTTAATTCCTTTCTGAAGCCGGCATCCAATTTCAGCAGCGCCCGGCTTATGCCGTGCCTTACAGCCTCGGCCTGGGAGTGGATACCCCCGCCGGAAACTCTGGCCGTCACCTTAAGTTTGCCGGGAAAATTTATTTTCTTTATCGCTTCTTCGGCGATTTTCTTCGTCTCTTCCGTGGGGAAATATTCGTCCATTTTCTTGTCGTTGACGGTCATTCCCCCTTCGGCTTTGCTGTAAAGCCTGACTCTGGCCACGGAAGTTTTTCTTCTTCCGACGGCTTCAACGTATTTATGCGCTTCGGCTTTTTTGGTTTTTTGTTCCATCTTGGTTTAAGCGTTTTTTACAACCAAATTATTAATCATCACTCTCTGTAGTTTGTTTTTCGGCAGCATGCCCAACACGGCTTTTCTGAAAACGTATTCCACGCCTTTTTCTTTAAGCGCTTTTTCCATGCCCAGATAAGACAAACCGCCCGGATAACCGGAATATCTGGAATAATTTTTCTGTTTGGTTTTTTGCCCGGTTATCTTAACCTGGTCCAGGTTTACCACGTTCAAGACTATTTCCGGAGCGCGATTCTCCTTTATCCCCGGATCGTTTTTGCCGCGCAAAATGGAAGCCGCTTCCGAGGCGACTCTTCCCAAACTTCTGTTTTTCGCGTCTATTGTGTATTCTTTCATTTTTTTATTATACGAATTCTATAATGGCCATGGCGCTGCCGTCGCTCTTTCTTTGCGGGGTTTTGATTATTCTGGTGTAGCCACCCTTTCTTTCGGCGTATTTGGGGGCGATTTTCTCAATCAGCTTTTTGGCGGATTCCGCGCCTATTTTGGAAACCAGCAATTTTTTCTGATGTAAGGTTCCGATTTTGGCCTTGGTGACCAGTTTCTCCACCAGCGGCCTTAATTCTTTGGCTTTGGCCTCGGTCGTCTTCACCTTCTCGCTGCTTACCAGCCCCACGACCAAAGAGCGCATCAGCGCTTTTCTCTGATTTCTCTCTCTGCCGAATTTTCTATTTTTATCGTGGTGACGCATGCCAATTTTGTTTTACCCGCAACGCAACTATATTAATAAATTATGTGCGGGGTAATGTTTGGCGACTGAATTTTACTTCGCAAAACTCGTAAAATTCAGGCCAAGCCATTACTTTAACGTTATTCCGAAGTTTCCCAAAGCCCTTCTTATCTCTTGTATCATTTTTTTGCCCACTCCTTCAAGTTCCAGCAGATCCGTCTCCTTCTTCCTGGCCAATCCGCCCAGCGTCCTGATTCCGGCTTCGGTAAGAATGTTCATCGTTCTGGAAGAAAGTTCCAGATCTTCCACTCTCGTTTTAAGAACTTCTTTGTCTTCCTCTTCCGGAGCGGCTGCTTCCTCTTCGCTGGCGGCTTCTTCTTTAGCCGCGACTTTTTCTTCCTTCACCTCCTCTTCCTCCTGGAAATCGGCTATCGCCTTGAGATGATTTATCATTATCCCCACTGATTTCTGCAGAGCTTCCGCCGGAGCGATGGAGCTGTCGGTTTCTATGGAAATACGCAGTTTGTTGTAATCAGTCCTGTCGCCGACGCGCATATTCTCCACTTCGTAATTGACTTTTCTGATCGGGGTGAAGACAGCGTCCAAAACTATGGTGCCTATATCCACTTTGTCTTTGCGCAATTCGTCGCGGGAAACATATCCCAGCCCTTTCTCTATCGTTATCTCAATATCCAGCTTGGAATCCTTGGCGGTCAAAGTCGCGATGTGTTCATCTTCGTTCATAATCTCAATCTGCGACGGGAGGTCTATGTCTTTGCCCGTCACCGTTTTGGCTCCGTTGACCGATATTTTGGCGGTCTGGGCTTCGTCGGTGTTCATTTTAAACCTTAATTTTTTAAGGGCGAGCAGGATGGTGATAACATCTTCTTTAACGCCGGTTATTTTGGAAAATTCGTGGGAAACGCCGTCTATTTTGACGGTAGTGACGGCGGCGCCGGGGATGGACGAGAGTATTATTCGCCTTAATGAGTTGCCCAAAGTGTGTCCGTAGCCGGCGTAAAGCCCGCTTATCTCGTAAACGCCTTTGTTGCCTTCTTCAAAAACAATCTTCGGTTTTGACGGCAATGCGATTGTGTAGTCCATAATTTTAAATTAAAAAGCTGATAATGAAATATTAAAATGTTAAATATTTAAATATTTTCCGCCGAAGGAGCCCCGACGATTTCCCCTTCTTTTTTGGCTTTGTCCATTCTCAGCCAGGCGGGCGGGTTGTATTTCTTCATCTTCACGTCCAGATCCTTAAACTTGCCTTTTACGGCAGATTGCGGCCGTATGGAAATTTTATCGCCGATAAAAACCCGGCGGGAAGGCACGTTGACCCTTCTGCCGTTTACCATTATGTGCCCGTGGGTCACCATCTGTCTCGCCACCGACCTTGATTCCGCCAGTCCGAGCCGGTAAACCACGTTGTCCAGACGCGATTCCAATAAGCCGAAAAGTCCCGCCTTAACGTTTCCTCCGGCCGCTTTTACCGCAGCCTCTTTCATGTAGTTTTCGTACTGCCTTGTCCTTATGCCGTAGCTGAATTTTGTTTTCTGCGCTTCCCGCAGCTTCGCGCCGTACTCGCTGACGGAGGCTCTTCTCGGCCTTCCCGACTTTGTGGCCGGTCCGGGCAGATACGGTTTGCGGGCTATGGCGCATTTAGCGGTAAAACACCTCTCTCCTTTCAAAAAGAGTTTTTCCCCCGCTCTTCTGCATTTTTTACATTTATCTGTTAACATGTTTTAAATTTAATCTTTATATTTGGAATTTGGCGCTTGGAATTTGGGATTTATTCTATACTCTTCTCGGTTTCGGCGGTTTCGGGCCGTTGTGCGGCACCGGCGTTACATCTTTAATGGAAGTTATTTCAATCCCCTTGGAAGCAAACGCCCGAATGGCCGATTCTCGTCCGGCCCCGACCCCTTTGACGACGACATCAACATCCTTAATGCCCGCGTCAATGGCCTTGTCGGCCAAAAGTTCCGCCACTTTGGCGGACGCAAACGGCGTTCCTTTCTTAGCGCCCCTAAAGCCGAGCGTCCCGCTGCTGGACCAAAACAGTGAATTTCCGCTCTTGTCCGTAACATTGATGGTGGTGTTGTTATAGGTGGACTGCACCCGCAAAACGCCGCTGGTTATTTTGGCTTTGGCGGATTTGGCCGCGGGAGCTTTGCTCTCCTTTGTTTCCTTGGCGCTTCCCGCCGCGGTTTCTTCTTTGGTTATTATTTTCTTTTTACCCATGCCAATTTTGTTTGCGAACGAAGTGAGCAACTACAAAATTGCGCACCCGCCCAAGTTTTTATTTAAATATAACTCTAATATACTACTTAATTTTTAACGCTTGTAAACTTTTCTTTTGTCAATCCGCCTAAAAACTTAGGCGGGTAATGTTTGGCATCCATATTTTACTTCGCAAGGCTCGTAAAATATGGGCCAAGCCTTTATGTCTTCTCGGCTTTCTTCCTGCCGCTGCCCATGGTCACTCTGACGTTGCCTCGGTTGGTGCGGGAATTGGTTTTCGTCCTTTGGCCTCTTGTCGGCAACCTGCGGGCATGCCGACTTCCCCTGTATGATTTTATGTCTTTCAATCTTTTAATGTTGGACGATATCTCCCGGCGCAAATCGCCTTCCACTCTATGCTTCTCCACCAGCTGACGGACTGTATTTTGTTCGTTTTCCGTCAGATCTTTGGCTCTTTTGTCATAAGAAATTTTGGCGGCGTCAAGAATGTTTTGAGACAAAGTCCTGCCTATGCCGAAAACGTAAGTCAGGGCGACTTCCAATCTTTTATTGTCCGGTATGTTTGCTCCAGCGATTCTCATTTGTTTTTATCCTTGCCTTTGTTTATGCTTGGGCGTTTTTTTGCAAATGTTATAAAGCCGGCCTCCTCTTTTGACCAGCTTGCAATCCTTGCATATTGTTTTTACCGCGGCTCTTACTCTCATTTTTTAAAATAATTACAGCCTTTGGGTTATCCGACCCTTTGCCTGGCCGTACTGGCTCAACTCAACTTTGACCTTGTCGCCGACAAGGACTTTGATGCGGTTTATCCGCATCCTGCCGGACAAATACGCAATCGTTTCACTCCCATCTTCAAATGAGACGCGGAATGTGGCGTTAGGCAGTGCTTCTATTACGGTTCCGATAGCAATTTTATCTGACCTGTCTGCCATTTAATTTGTATGAGTTAGATAATAGCAAAGCGCCGATAAATGTCAAATACAATACCGGCGTTCCGCTGTAAATTGCTAATTTTTGTTTATTATCACGTTCAGCTGGATTTTTTCGTCGTCTTTCGGCAGTTTCCGCCACCAGGACGGTTTTGATATTATTTTGGCGGAATATATGGAATCGTAAGAACTTAAAACCTTGTTGTAATTCTTCCTTTTGCTGCCCTGCAGGTCGTCAACCAGTTTCTTTTGGTCAAATTTCCAGACAAATCTCGCCTTGCCTTTGAGCTTCAGGGTTATTTGCTTGTTTTTTGAATCTAAGGAAGAAAAGTTTAGGTCAAGATCTTCAAGATTGTCCACGGACACTTCTTCGGCGTTCGCGATGGACTTCTCAATTTTTCTTATGTTGGAGTTGGTAATGGCGCGGGACAAATCGTTTTTCTTCATTATATAGCCGGTCGCCGTTCCTGTGGTTTTGTAAACCAAGGGAGTCGCGCCGGCGGCATCGCCGACTTTCGGGTTGTTTTTGTCGTCCTTATATTCAACTTTTATGGCGTTTTTATGGAGAAAATAATCAGCCTGCCCCTGCTTCAGGAAATATTCCGCCAGTTTGTCTTTTATTTTACCCTCGGCGTTTTTTTTGGCGTTGTCAAGGTCTTCTTTTCTGACGACTCTGCTGTTGCCGCTGGTCCCTCCGACCATATCCGTTTTGGAACGGGCGTAAACACTGTCGTACCTTGGTCCGCCTTTCAGGCCGGGAATTTTAAAGTCAACGATGCCGATGTTGTACTCCTCGCCGGGCTTGTCGGCGTAAACCGTCGCCTCCGCCGAATCCTTGCCCGGAATGGTCACCGCGTTGCTTATCCTGTAAATTTTGCCGTCCGGAGCCTCAAATCGGGTGTTGGCAACGAGAGTTTGCGGCGCCGTTCCGTAGTTGTTGTAAATTGTTATCTTGCCGCTGGCTTTCTGCCCGCCTCCGGCGATACCGGTCGGTGTTATGACCTGCGTTTCTTCTATCTCCATTTTCATCGTTTCAAAGGAGAGATTTTCGGAAGTCGCGGAAGAAACGCCGTAGGCCTTCAGCGTGGTATCAATTTCCGTCAACTCCTGATGAGGAGTTATGTTGATGACCGCCGAAGAAATTCTGCCGACAAAAACCAAACCGAATCCGGCAATCAAAGTGGCGGCAGCCAGAAAAATAAAAACTCGGAACAGGACACGGCTCCTGTTTTTCTTTTCGTTTTCAAGCTCTTTGTCCAAGGGAACCATTTCCTTCTTCTGCTTCAAAAAAACGTCTTTGATTACTTTTTTGGCCATTTTTTATTTTTCGCCCGCCGACCGGCGGGGCGGTTTAATTCATAATTTTTTGTTGGCGTAATAAGATTCAAGCAATAAAGCGGCGTCTTTGTAATGATGAACTGTTTCTCCGCTTTGTCCGGAACTGCCGATTATAAAAAAGTGCTCCAGCCATTCCGGCAAAATCTCCCGGGGCGTCATCGGCTTGCCCAAAACCGTAAAATCGGAAAACTCTCCCGCCGCGACGCACTCTTCAAAATATTTTTTCGCCATTCCTCCGCCTATTATCATCACCAGGCCGGGCAACGGGCCGGATTCGGCGATTTTGCCGACGGCCTCGCCAAAAAAACTCCGCCATTCTTCCTTGCTTTCCCGTATCGCCAAAGCGATATTGCCCGAACTTTCCGCCGTCCGGTGCCCCGCGACGTATGATTTTAAAAGAGACGGCGCTTCTTTGACGAAAGAGTTGGAAGACGAAGCCACCTTTCTCAACAAGGCGTTGTAACCTTTGGGGAACGACACTGTCGCGGCCAGGCTCTTGTCTTTTATTAAAAAAACGTCCGTCACTTCGCCGCCAATATCCGCGACCAGATAATCTTCCCTGTTTTTTATTATACCGTTAAAAACTTTCATAGCCAGCAATGGGAACGTGGCGTATTCCACAGGCGCGGGGCCGAAAGCGGAAATTATTCGTTTTTCAATGTTTTTTCTGACTGATTCCGCCGCCGAACTCAAGTAAACGCCCAGCCGGACGGTCTTTGCCTTTTTTCCGAAAGGCGAATCCGCGGAGTAGCCGTTGAGTTCCGTTTTTATTATCTCGTGCTCAAGGAAAAACCCGCGGGCGTTTTTCATCTTACCTTCTTCTTCGGCGATGATCTGGCGAAAAAATTCCGGCTTAATCTCAAAAGGTTCGCTTTTTGAAATATTTATAACCTTGCTTCGCGAAACAAACCACGGAGAAGAAAAAACGCACAATATTTTTTCCGGCCGGCCGCTTATGATGCCGCCGATGTTCTTCAGGCTCTTTTCCAAAGCCCCCGCGGCACATCTCCAGAAGGCGTCAAAGTTTACATCGTAAAGAAAATTAAAAGGCTCCCGCGCCGAACCGATAATTCTGGCTTGGCCGTCTTTGTTTTGCTCAATAACCATCGCGCCCACGGAAGAGCTGGCGAAGTCAATGACCGCTATTTTTTTGTTTTTTGGCAAAGGATTAACGAAAGTCATTCTATGGGATTAATTATACCATAAATAAATATTGGCCAGTCTGTATTTATTAACATTAAAAAATCCCGAAAATATGCTATGATTTTCAGAGTTATTTATGGAAAGCGGCAAGGCGTATAATCCCGCCCAAAAACAGCAAAAAACCGACCTGCCAGGTTGGCAATCTAAACCTGGCAGGTCGGTTTTCTTCGCGGCGTCAAAACAAGCGTGGTGGGCTGTTTTAATTTGCGTTTTTTTCGGCGCCGTTTCTTTTTTCTCCGTTTCCGGATTCAATTTCCGCGACCTCAAATACTCAGGAGACTCCATCACCAGCGACGAAGTCCCCCACCTCACCAGCGGCTACTACTATCTTGAATCCGGCCGTTATTTTTTAAATCCGGAACACCCTCCCTTGGTGAAAGACGTTTCCGCCGTTTTAATCAGACTGTTTTTAAACCCCGATTTTCCCGAAGTTTCCTACGACGCGCCCTTCCCTTCCGAAGCGGAAAAGGAAGATTTATTCTTTAACAAGAAAATTTTTCCCCGCGTTCTGGAAATTGAAAATTATCACTGGGACAACCGGATGCTGATATTCAACCCGCAAAGCAATCCGGATTTGATAATCCTGTTGGCCAGATTGTCGGTGATAATTTTCAACTCCACCCTGCTCTTCCTGCTTTATCTGATGCTGCGCAAAAATTTCGGCCAAAGAACTTCTCTGATTGCTTTGTTTTTGCTCTCATTTTCTCCTTTAAGTTTCGCCCACGCCTCGTTGGTGACCACCGACTTCGCCTCCTCCGTCTTGCAAATGTCGGCGTTGGGCGCTTTTGCTTTTTATCTTTACCTTTTTTCAAACGACCGGAAATACAAATGGTGGCTGGGGCTTTCGGCCTTTCTGTTTGCCGCGGCGTATTCGGCAAAGTTTTCTTCCTTGGCCATGCTGGCGCCGGCGTTTCTGGGCGGCGCGGCCTACCTGGCCGTTCGCGGTTTCAAAAGAACATCAAGGACCGACCTTGATAATGATTATCAAGGTCGGTCCTTGATGGGACGGCTGGCGGTTTACGCAATCCAATACGCGACGCTGGCTATAATTTCTCTGGCGCTGACAATCGGATTTTACGCCGCCCACGTTTACAACTCCGACGGCGAGGGCATTAAATCGCAGCTTCAGGCCAATTATCCGGCAAAATTTCCAGATTCCGGCAAAGAGATTTTGTTTAGGCTGGCCGACTCCAACATTTTCGGCCGGGCCGCCGCCACTTACGCCATAGGGATTTCCATGGTCGTCAACCGAGTGGACAGCGCCGGCCAAAGCGCTTACTTTATGGGCAAAATATACGGCTCCGAAGGCGCCGGTGTTTGGTATTTTCCGGTTCTTTATCTGCTGAAACTGCCTCTGCCTATTCACTTTCTTTCTTTTGTTTCTTTATTGTTGTTTATTATTTCCGTCATTTTTCTTATTTTTAAAAAACCGACACGCGATGTCAAAAATTCCCCGACACCGCGTGTCGGTTTTAAGAACGGTCTGCTTTCTTACTTCAGAACAATATCCCCGTTAAGTTTTGTACTGGCCGCTTTTCTGGCAGTTTTTTCTTACGAAGCTTTAAACAGCCGCCTTAACATCGGCATCAGGCACTTTATGCCGGCGATTTTCGCCGCTTTAACTCTTACCGCCGCCGGAATCGGCAGATATTGGAACTTCGGTTTGGGCAAATTTTTGACGGTCAGAAACGTTTTCTTCGCTTCGGCCTTGGTCGTCGTTTTTTCGGCGGCATTGTCTTTCCCCCATTATTTGAGCTACTATAACCTCGCGGGCGGAGGAACAGACAACGGCTACAAAACAGCCACCGACTCCAATTACGACTGGGGACAGGACGTAAAACGGCTGGGCAAATGGATAAAAGAAAACAACATAGAAACTGTCTACGTGGACATCTTTTCGCTCAACGCCCCCAAATATTACTTCGGAGAAAATTTCCGTTACTTCAATCTTAAAAACGATCCGCCGCCGCCCTCCGGTTCTTACATAGCCGTTTCGGCGATGAACCTGCAGAATAATATTTACGACAAAAACATCCCGCCGGAGAAAAAATATTCCATTTTCAAGAACAACCTGGAAGCCAGAGTCGGCAAAACGATTTTTATTTTCAAAACGCCATGACGTCGGAACAAAAAAACAAAAAACTAAATATAGTTCTGCCCGCTTACAACGAGGAAAAAGTAATAGGCGACTCCACGGAGCGTCTTTCCGGTTTTTGCCGCCAAAATATGACCGCTTACGACTGGAAGATAATCGTCGCCGACAACGGCTCCACGGATAAAACGGCCGACATCGTAAGAAAAATGGAAAAAGATTCCGGCAACAAGATTGTCCACAAGCTCGTTTCCGCCAAGGGCAAAGGGTTGGCTGTCCGCGAAGGCTGGCAAAGTTTTGACGCCGACGTTTACGTTTTTATGGACGCGGACTTGTCCACCGATTTGTCCGGCTTGCCCGCGTTGACAAACGCCATTGAGCAAGGTTACGATTTGGCCGTCGGCTCAAGAATGGCCCTCGGCTCGGTCGTGCGCAGAAGTTTAAAACGCAAAATTATTTCCAAAGTCTTCAGCCTGCTCGTGCGCCGCAAATTCGGCCTGAGGATAAAAGACTACCCCTGCGGCTTTAAAGCCGCCAACAATAAAATCGTCCGGGAGTTGCTGCCTTTGGTTAAAAACAACACCTGGTTTTTTGACACGGAAATGATAATCCGGGCGGCCAAAAAAGGCTACAAAATAAAAGAAATTCCGGTAAAATGGACGGACACGGACGAAGACGCCGGCCGCGAAAGCAAAGCAGATTTGAAGAAAATAATAAAAGAATATTTGAAAGAATTAAAAAAATTAAAAGCGGACCTGCCCCGTTAGAAGTTTTAAAACTAGCGTGTATAATCACAAATAAAGCCGAAGGCGATTTCGCAAAATTATTCGCCGCGCAAGTACAGGCCAGTATGAACTTTTAAAGGGGCTTAATTTAAAAACTATGATTCAATTTTTAAAAAAGTTTTTTTCCAAAAAAAGAAACCTGGTCGTTTTTTACGCCGTGGCCGTGCTTATCGCCTCCTACTTCACTTATTTTAAAAATTACGACTACCCGCCGGCGGTTTTCTGGGACGAGAACTACCACATCGCCTCGGCCCAAAAATATCTTGAAGGAGTGATATTTATGGAGCCGCATCCTCCGCTGGGGAAAATGTTTATCGCGCTGGGCGAATACATGATGAAGCCCAACCGGTTTATAAATCAGGACGAGCTTCACAAATTCACCCAGACCGATTACATCAAAGACTTTCCCGCCGGCTACTCTTTTGCCGGAGTGAGGCTTTTTTCAACCCTGTTCGCCTGGTTCTCGGCGGTTTTGTTTTTTCTTATTTTTTACCTTGTTTCCAAAAACGCCCATTTGTCGGCGCTTTTTTCTTCGCTCTATGTTTTTGACAACGCGCTGATAATCCACTCCCGCGCGGCGATGCTGGAGGGCAGCCATCTGTTCTTCATCCTGCTGGCCGCGCTTTATTTTGTTTATCTTCTGGGGAGGAAAACTCCTTTAAAACTTTCCAATTACTTCTTGTTCGGTTTTCTTGTTGGAATTCCGATAATGATAAAGGCGACCGGCGGGATATTGCTTCTGCTTTTACCGTTCTTGCTGGCTTGTGAAAATTGGGAAAAAATCCGAGCGTCGCGACATCAAGGACCGACCTTGATGCGCGCATCAAGGTCGGTCCTTGATGGTCTGAAAATTACTTTGTTAAAAAGCGTCGTGTTCGTTTTCGGCGCGGTTATTGTATTCTTCGCCGTCTGGCAGATTCATTTTTCGCTGGGTAAAAAAATAGAGGGCGACAAATCTTATAGAGCTTCGGAAGAATACAAAGCCATAATCGCGGAAGGAAAAACTACCGAGTTTAAAAATTTCCCCGCCATGGTCAAGGACAATCTGGCCTACATGGCCAACTACAACAAAGGCGTGCCGGTGTTGGATGTCTGCAAGCCGGACGAAAACGGCAGCCATCCGATGACCTGGCCATTGGGCGACAAGAGTATCAACTACCGATGGGAAAGGAGTGGCGACGGTGTTAGATATATGTACCTGCAAAGCAATCCGGCCACCTGGCTGCTCGGCTTATCAGGTATCGTTATCTCCCTTGTTCTTATAGTGGCCGTGTTTCTTTTCCGCCTGCCGATTAAAGACAAAAAACTTTTTTACCTTATCTCCGCCTTTGCGGCGATGTACGTCAGTTATATGGCGGTGATGTTGCGAATTGAGCGGGTGATGTATTTGTACCATTACTTCATTCCGCTTGTATTCTCCTTCATTCTGGCTTTCCTTGTCTTCAACTACATCTTCGCCGAAAAACTGGCGGCCAAACCGAAAATTATTTACAAAATTATCCTTCTGGCCGTCGTCGCCATAATAATCTCCTACTCCTTCTTCAGCCCGCTCACCTACTATCAGCCGCTGACCACGGAGCAATTCAAACAGCGCGTGTGGTTTGACTTCTGGAAACTCAAACCGGTGGAGTAAGGGTGGCTTGCGAAAAACATTCCGCCTCGCCAATTTTAAGCCTATTTCAGTTGTTTGAGCAACAATCTAACCGCTTCGTTTAAATATTTTACGCTTAGCTCTTTTTCTGTGTCCAGATTTGAGTGATAAACTTTCATCAGTTTTTTAATATCTCCACTAAGTATATGAATTTTATCTTTTAATTTTTCCGCGGAACTAATTGGAAAAGCCAAATTTATAATTTCGGGATCGTTAGTGGAAAACATCTTTCCATTACCCACACAATCGACAACAAAAATTTTATGAGCGCGCTTAAGCAAATCACCATGTCTTTCTTCGAAGACTCTGTAGCCATGCCCCCAATAAGTGGGGCGATCATAAGAAAGCTCCTCATTGCCGTCAAAAACAAAAAGATTGTTCTCTGAAGTTGTTGGATTTTTTACCAAAACATCAATCATTACGGCAACTCCCGAAGCATTGTCGGTTGCCCCCGAGCCAATGGAATCATAATGCCCGAAAATTATATTTTTGGGGCTGCTTGTGTTCCCGACTAAAATTTGATTTGACTCCATTTCTACTTTTTTGACGCTTACTTTGCCTAAAATTTTATTCGCCTGGATAATGGCGGTAATGTTTTTCCGCGAAACGGCGACAGCCGGAGAAAAATAAAAATTAGCCGCTGATATGTCGTCGCATTCAGGGTTAAAGTTTATATTTGGCTGATTCGCGAACAAGCGGGAAGAAATAAGGGAACTGGCAATGGAATTTTTGCTTTTTATTTCTCCGCCAATAAACGAACACCCCTTGCAGGGTATTTTTTTTCCATCTACCGCAAGGCTGGCGCCCACCTCCGGAATTTCGACTTTAAATTTTTCCGACAGGAAAGAGACCTTGTGATATTTCAAGGTTTTTTCTAAGTACTTGCCCGTCATTTCAGCTTTTTTCCCTTGCCTGGGGGAAAAATTAAGCAAGTCGCGGATAAACGATTGTTTGTTAAATTTCTGCATTGTTTTATTATACAAGGGAGGGCTCTTTTACCAAGTTTGCGCTTCTAAAAGAGCCCTCTTTGTTTACCTTCTATAATTAAGAACTCTCTCCGATAATTCTTTGAAGAATTGGCACAAATAGCCGTCTTCTCCGAATTTTTCCAAGGAGACCTCTTCGCCAATACTATCCAAGCATTCAGGATTTTCTTTTTCCACAATATCTCGATTCAGGCACCGCATTTCAAGAGTTAGCGGCGGGATTTCCAAAACAAGCGGATACACTCCCGCAATTTCCTTCACCGCGTCCATTGTCCGGATAAATAATTTACGAGCTTCCGGCACTTGACCGTCAGGGTTTTCATAAGTTTCTAGCAACACCACTGAACCGTCCAAAAAGCATGAGAAGTACAGAGGATAATACCAGCTTGAGGGCGGCCTAACACAATCAGAATCCAGCTTTCCGCGGGAAGAATCTTTTAGGAAGATTTTACGCCCCTTGCCACTGCTTGTCTCATAGACAAATTCCGGCTTATTCACAGACGATTTTAGGCAGTCGTTCCAAAAACCTGAAATGTCGAGCGCGGGATCATACCCATTAAATACCTTTTTTCTAAGCTGACTGTGAAATTCCGGCAAAGTTCCGCCACCGGCGACCGTGATGTGACCCAAAACAACGCTTTCCAGTTCCGGTATTTGCCCGCCGAAAACATTCTCATAACGAAGCGTCAATTTTCCCTTCTCCGTAATTTTTGACCATGGAATTTTTACCCTATTCAGCTTTTCGGAATTAGCGGAAGAAAAATTGTCTTGCAAAAAAGACATCCACACCGGCTCAAGCCCAAGTTTTTTAGAACCTATAAAAAACGTGACATCCTCAACACAAACCGAGGGAATTTGCCTGGCCAAAAAGCCATATGTCCTTGTTTCATCTTTAAGAAACGACAAATGTTTCTCTTTGATTGCTCCAAAGTTTTCTATTCCGTATTTTTGCTTCACCCAATGATCAATTTTTTTTCTTATCTCCCCCGCCATTTTTTTCCTCTCATCTAACAATACTTCCAATTCTTTCCTCGTCCTTATATACATAGGTCTCCTTTCTATTCAATTGTTAAAAAACAAAAATCCGGCTCCACACGAAGCCGGATTCAGATGCCCAAATTGATTGAATATTAATTAATTTTATTTAGACAGCTAAAACCGACCTCCTGATTGAAAGTCTTAAAGTGTTTTAGCCACTTATATGAAAAATTAATTACTCCCTGTTTCATTTATATGATTACTTAATAATAAAGGTTTACCAAGACTAGTCAAATTTAAGCCTGTGCATAAGTTAAGGAAGACATTGTAATAGATTCGCGATTATTACTACTCCAATACCGCCTTTATTCTCCTTACTCCCGCCGAGACGGCTTCTTCTTTGATGATTTTGAAGCGGCCGAGCTGGCCGATTGAGGAAACATGCGGCCCCATGCAAATTTCTTTGGAGAAAAATTTTTCAGGCTCTCCTATCGTGTAAACTTTGACCCTGTCCTCGTATTTATGGCCGAACAGGCCGATGGCGCCGGATTTTCTGGCCTCTTCCAACACCATTTCTCTCCAGGAAACCGGCAGATTTTCTTTTATTTTTCCATTGACGATTTCCTCTACTTTCTCAATCTGTTCCTTGGTCATCTTTTCCGGCCAGGAAAAGTCAAAACGCAATCTTTCGGCGGTGATATTGCTGCCCTTCTGCGCCACGCTTTCGCCCAAAACGATTTTAAGCGCTTTGTGCAAAAGATGGGTCGCCGTGTGGTATTGAGTCGTTTTTTCTCCGGCATCGGCCAAGCCTCCTTTAAACATTCCGGCGGAAGAAGTGCGGGAAATTTTCTGATGCTCTTCAAACTCCTTGTCAAAACATTTCACGTCCACTTCCAATCCTTTTTCTTTGGCCAGTTCCGTGGTCATTTCCAGCGGAAAGCCATAGGTGGAAAAAAGAACAAAGGCGTCTTTACCTGAAACATTTCCTTTGGTGGAAATTGACTCAAATTCCTTTAATCCTTTTTCCAACGTCTTGCCGAACCTTTTTTCCTCCTCGCCAATAACGTTTAAAATCATTTCTTTTTTCTGAACAAGTTCCGGATAAAATTCTTTATATATTTCAAAAACCGGCAATGTGATCTCGCTTAAAAATTCTTTTTCTATTCCCAATTGCCTACCGCATCGGACCGCTCTGCGTATCAGCCGCCTTAAAACATATCCCCGCCCGAGATTGGACGGCGCCACTTCGTCGGCAATAATAAACACACTCGCTTTGACATGATCTGCAATAATTTTTATATTCTTTTCTTCTTTAATATTTTTGATTCTTGATTCTTGATTCTTGATTTTGCTTATAATTGGCTCAAACAAATCCGTTTCGTAAACATTATTTTTGCCCTGCATCATCATCGCCATTCTCTCCAACCCCATTCCGGTATCAACGTTTTTTTGCTTGAGCGGCTCGTATTTGCCGTCCAAAGTTTTATTGTATTGCATAAAAACGTCGTTCCATATTTCCACCCATAAATCATTGTCGTCGTTGAAGTAGCTCGGAACGTCTTTCGGGTCTCCGGTCCAGTAAAACATTTCCGTGTCCGGCCCGCACGGTCCGGTCTTGCCGGCCGGGCCCCACCAGTTGTTTTTCTTCGGCAGACGGGCGATCCTCTTTTCCGGCACGCCCAACTTTTTCCAAAGCTCATACGCTTCTTCGTCAAAGGGAGCATCGTCATCTCCGGCAAAAACGGAGACCGCCAGCAAATTTTTATCTAATCCCAGCCATTTCTTGTCCGTCAAAAATTCCCAGCTCCATTCTATCGCTTCGCGTTTAAAGTATCCTGCCCCGATGCCATCGTGCGTCTTGGGGTCGCCGAACGACCAGTTCCCCATCATCTCAAAAAAAGTAAGATGCCGCGCGTCGCCCACTTCTTCTATGTCGCCGGTGCGGACGCATTTTTGGATATTGGCCACTCTCCTGCCGCCCGGATGGTCTGCTCCCAAAAGATAAGGCACCAGCGGCTGCATGCCGGCGGTGGTAAATAGCACGGTCGGGTCCGTTTCGCTCGGCACAAGCGAGGCCGAAGGGATTATCGCGTGCCCTTTACTCTTAAAAAATTCCAAAAATTTTT
>JABWAS010000012.1 GCA_013360865.1 Candidatus Paceibacter sp. | reverse complement strand
GTCGTCTCCCAAAGCTCGCCCGGATTCATTTCTCCCAAGCCTTTGTAGCGCTGGACGGTGTAATTTTCTTTGCCCTTCATCAGCTTGCTTTTTTCCGCATCGTTGTAGGCGTACAAAATGTCTTTGCCTTTGAAAATTTTATAAAGCGGCGGCTGAGCGATGTACAAATATCCCTGATCTATAACCGGCCGGTAATGCCGGAAGAACAGGGTGAGCAAAAGCGTGGTGATGTGCGCGCCGTCCACGTCGGCATCGGTGGCGATGATTATTTTATGATAACGAAGTTTGGACAGGTCAAACTCGTCGGCGATGGCGGCGCCCAAAGCTATCACCAGAGCTTTGATTTCCTTAAACGCCAGCATCTTGTCTATGCTGGTTTTCTCCACGTTGAGAATCTTGCCTTTGAGCGGCAAAACAGCCTGGAATCTCCTGTCCCGCCCCTGCTTGCCGGAACCGCCGGCGGAATCTCCCTCCACGATGAACAGCTCCGACTCCTCCGCGTCTTTGGATTGGCAATCGGCCAGCTTGCCCGGAAGGGTCAGCCCTTCCAAAATTCCTTTCCTTAAAATACTCTCTTTGGCAGCCTTGGCGGCTTTTCTGGCTTTCAACGCCAAGACAACTTTGGAAACTATAGCTCTGGCGTCGTCCGGATTTTCTTCCAAATAAAAAGCGAACGATTCGCCGAAAACCGTTTCCACCGCTGTTCTGGCTTCTGGATTGCCCAATTTTGCTTTGGTCTGCCCTTCAAATTGCGGTTCTCTTAATTTGACCGATATAACAATAGTCAGACCCTCCCGCACGTCCTCGCCGGTAAAATTTTCCTCCGCCTCTTTGATGAGATTGTTTTTGCGGGCGTAGTCGTTGATGGTGCGGGTAAGCGCCGTTCTAAAGCCCGTCAGATGCATGCCGCCGTCCGGCGTTTTGATGTTGTTGGCGAAGCTGGTTTCTCTGGTGTCTATTTCTTCTATGTACTGCAAAGCGCACTCCACCATTATCCCCTGCGCCTCTTTTTCCGCGTAAAAAACTTTGTCGTGAATAGGCTTTTCTCCTTCGTTTAGATAACGCACCAAAGACATCAAACCGCCTTCAAAATAAAAGGTGTAAGATTCCACCGGCAGTTTGAGCGAATCAAGATAAAGAATTTTTGAATCGTCAATTTTTTCGGCGTAATCGCGCAAATCCATCACTCTTATTCTCAAACCCTTGACGAGATACGCCTGCTGGCGGAGATGATTTAAAATCGTGTCATAATTGAACTTTGTTTCGGAAAATATTTTAGGATCCGGTTCAAAGGTCACCACCGTGCCGCGAAAATCAGACGAGCCGATTTTCTTAACCTTTGCCTTCGGCTTTCCCATTTCATATTCCTGGATATATTTGCCGCCGTTTTGGTGCACCTCGGCTTTCAACCAGGTGGAAAGAGCGTTAACGACGGAGGCGCCGACACCGTGCAAACCGCCGGCAATTTTATAAGATTCTCCGCCAAACTTGCCGCCGGCATGGAGCGTGGTCATAACCGTTTCCAAAGCGGAAACGCCGGTGTGTTTGTGAATGTCCACCGGTATACCCCGGCCGTTGTCGGCCACCCTGATTCTCTCGCCCGGCAAAATCGCCACTTCTATCTCGTTGGCGTGGCCGCCCATGGCCTCGTCGCGGGAGTTGTCAAAAATTTCCCAAACCAGATGATGCAGGCCGTCTATGCCGGTGGAACCGATGTACATACCCGGCCTTTTGCGCACCGGCTCCAGCCCTTCCAGCACGTAAATATCATCGGCTGTATAGTGTTCTTTAGGCTTTTTATCCTTATTTTCCTTAGTATTTTCGCTAGCCATAACTAATGTCAGTTTAGCATAAAAAATCGCGTTTTCCAACACTTTCTGTGCATAAAAAGAGATTTTTTATTTTCTTACCTCCCAATCCGGATTGGCTTCAACGGCCGCAAAAATTTTTTCCATTATCTCGTTGACTTCCGTGTCGGTAAGGGTTTTGTCCGGCGATTGGAAAATCAGATGGAAAGCCAGACTTTTTCTTTCGTCGTTTTCATAAATATCAAAAAGGTCGTCGTCTTGCAGCAATTCTCCGGCGGCGTTTTGGATAACGTCTTCCACCTGGATCACCTTAGTGTCTATCGGCGCGAAAACGGCTATATCTCTGACAACGGCCGGATATTTGGAGATAGGCCGATATTCCGCCTCCTCGTCGGCCAATTTTACCAACTCGTCCAAATTGAGCTCAAGGTGATTATGATTAACAACGCCGATATCGGTGTTGCCTACTCTTATATCCGCCACGCCGTCTTCCGACGTTTCGTAATAAAAATCGGTTATGCCCAAACCTTCCAAAACGGCGTCAACCGCGCCCTTCATTTCGTAAAAGTCGGCTTTGTTTGAAGCCGCCGCCAGCGAAAGAGTCTCCCCTTCTTTAGGGAAAATTTTCCCGATCTCAAATAATTTTATATCCTTAAAATATTTTGTGTTGTTTTTTACGGTTTCCAAAAGTCCGTCCGTGAGATTGATTCTTAGAAACTTTTTGTCTTTTGCAATGGGGTTTTGCAGCTCAAGCTCGCCTTTTTTGACAAAAGAATAGCTGTAAACTTCGGAAAATCCCAAACCAACCAGAATATTTCTTACCGCGGCGGCGAAAAAACGGCTGTCGTTTCTTTCCGGCAGCGTCAAAAGAGCCTCTGGCGCTTTTTCTTCTATTTTATCGTAGCCGTAAATTCTGGCCGCTTCTTCAATCACATCCTCTTTGATTTTCAAATCAGGTCTTTCCGACGGAACGCCGACAAAAAGAGTATCGTCTTTTTGTTTTACCTCCATCCCCAGCCGGATTAATATTTCCGTTATTTCTTTTTCCGGAATTTTTACCCCCAGTATTTTCTCAAAATCAGCGATCTTAACCGGAATAATTTCCCGTTCTTTCGGTTCGGGAAGATTTATTTTCGCGTCCAACTTCAAAGCGGCGGCAATGTCTCTTATAACGCCAAAATAGTCAACATAATCGTACGCCCTGTCCGGCGTAACTTTGACGTTAAAAACAAAATCGCCGTCTTTTTCCTCCACGCTTTCCACCTCCTGCGAATGCATGGTCAAAATTTCCGCCAGCTCGTCCGGTTTGGGCAGTTTTTTTTCAAAATATGATTGCAGCCAAGAATAACTAATTTGCATAACTAAAATTGTCTAATAAACCTTAAATCTCCCGAGTAAAACAAACGCACGTCGTCAATTTTGTATTTTATCATCGCCAGCCTGTCCAAGCCCATGCCGAAAGCGAATCCTTGCCAGCCTTGCCCTTCCAATTTTACGCTTTCTAAAACTTTCGGGTGGACCATCCCCGCCCCGCCTATCTCCAGCCATTTGTCTTTAAACTTCATGTCTATTTCCACTCCGGGTTCAACGAACGGAAAGTAGCTCGGGCGGAAACGAACCTCAATTTTATCGTCGTTGAAAAATCTTTGAAGAAAAATTTTTATCACCGCCTTGAGATTTGCGAGATTGGTTTTTTTGTCTATCATCAGAGCTTCCAGTTGGTAAAATTGTATCTCGTGCGTGGCGTCAGTGGCCTCATAACGGAACACTCTGCCCGGCGCGATAATCCGAAACGGCGGATTATGCGTTTCCATGTATCTTATCTGGACATTTGACGTATGCGTCCTCATCAAAAACCTTTCCTCTTGTTTCAGATCTTGCCTGTCGGCAGACAGGTTTGAGATTTTAGATTTTAGATTTAATATTTTCTGGCTGTCTTTCAGCCAGAAAGTGTCCCACATCGCCCGCGCCGGATGGTCTTTGGGGATATTTAGAGCGTCAAAATTATAAAACTCGTTTTCCAATTCCGGCCCATCGGCGATCTCAAAGCCCATTGATTGGAAAATGTCGCACGCCCTTTCCGTAACCTGTGTCAGCGGATGCAAATGCCCGCGCTCGGATTTTTTACCCGGAGCGGTAACGTCTAGGAATTTTTTGACATTTTTGCTCATTGAAATTATGATAGCATTTTTTTGAAAAAAAAGGAGCCCTCGCGCGTGTTCCTCCAACACGACACGAGGGCTTTAAGTATTGCCTAATATTTTTTTTATTTATTTTTATCCTTTAACCTAGGGTAGGAGAGAGTGTGGGTTGTCTGAATATGTGGCTAACCCTTGGGAAAATTTTGTTGTGCACCCTTACTGAGCCAGAATCGACCAGTTCAAATTCCTTGTCCTTTGGCGCGTGTATTTCGCATGGCGTTGAGACAAATATCGTTTTGCTTCCCCATTTATTTTCGTCTTCACCAATGAGCGGCTTTTCTCCGCACCCGACACAATAATGCTTTACATCATTACTTACCACTTTTTTATTTGCCGTCTTTTTCCCCATTTTTTACTTTTCCCCTTTCCTTTTTCCTTGTTACATCCCTTAAAAAAGCCAGAAACAACCCGAGTTGGCACCTGTCATCAGGCCGCCTGCAATTCATGCAAAAAATCTTCCCGCGCTGGAACAGATTACACAAAAACCAAATGGACATTAAGCGATCATATTGACCAAACACCTCCAACACCAAATCATTTACGCGTGAGAACATAATTCCCATGTTTTCCTCTTTGTTCACAAAACGGGGCTGATTCAAAACTATATCCTGATAAAAAAATTTCACACCCATTTCGCTTATGATCTTGGGGTCAAGCTTATTAACATAACCCATCTTGTGAACCGTGCTATTTATTTCTGAACAATCACCTAGTGCCAAAATAAAACGATTGCCCGACCTCCCCTTATGCCCTACTTCCATTAAAGTTTCTTTCCGCCTTTCTGGCGGTACCAACAACGTGCTTATCATATTAACCCCTTTGAAGAAATAAAAACCTCCCAAAATAAGATACATTATTTTTATTTCCCTCCTCCTCCTTTTCTTTTCTTTCTTCTATTCGCTCCCACCTTTCCTTTCTCAAAAATTAATAAAATAAATTGTTAAGAAGCTATTAACTTCCAATATAGCAAAAAAGAAGCCGGACGCAAGACCGGCTGTGAAATAACGTTCATTTATCTTTATTGAATAATTTGTCCGCTTCTTCCTTAATTTTTTCGCTTTCTTTAATTATAGTTTCAATTTTCCGCTTTTCTTTCATGATTTCTTCCTCCATAAGACCGGCAAACCTGTTTTGGTAACTGACAGCGTTTTTCGGATTGCCCTTATCTTGTTCTTGCTTGGACAATTGATTATTTTTTTCCTCAAAGTTTTCTTTCATATAAAAATTATCTGTACAATTTAATTATAATCCAATGCCAAGAATTAAGCACTATTATTTTCTTCATTTAGTATTTTCATTTTCAATTTCTTTCCGCGATTGTATCCGCCGATTGTCCCGTCGGAACGGACAACCCGATGGCACGGAATTTTCTGGTCGTAATTTTTGTTCAAAATATTGCCGACGGCTCTGAAAGCCCGCGGTGAACCGGCCGCCTCGGCCACCTGCTTGTACGTCATCGTCTGGCCTTTTTTAATGCCCTTAACCACCCGCAAAACCTTTTCTTTGAAAGATTCAATCATTGCCATCATTCCGCCACCTGATAATTCGGCGCTTCTTTAGTGATGAAAATGTCGTGCGGATGAGATTCGTCTTTGCCGGCGCCGGTTATCTTCACAAAGTCCGCTTTTCGCCTTAGCGACTCAATATCCTTGGCGCCCACGTAGCCCATTCCCCGTTTCAACCCGCCGATGTATTGGAATATGACCTGGGCCAGTTCGCCCTTGTACGGCTTCAACCCCTCCACGCCTTCGGCTATCAGCTCGCTTTTGCCGGATGAGGTTTGGTTATACCTTTCTCTGGAGCCTTTGTTGGCTTCCATCGCGCCAATGGAACCCATTCCCCGGTAATATTTCCACTGCCGCCCGTCTTTGAAGATAAGATCGCCCGGCGCTTCTTTGGCGCCCGCCAGCATGCTGCCCATCATTACGCTGTGAGCTCCGGCGCCTATGGCGATGGGAATGTCGCCGGAATATTTGAGCCCGCCGTCAGCGCAAACCGGCACCCGATATTTTTCCGCCGCCTTGGCGCAATTATAAACGGCGCTCACCTGGGGCGAGCCGATGCCGGCGATTATTCTGGTGGTGCAGATTGAACCCGGCCCCTGCCCGACTTTTATGCCGTCCGCCCCCGCCTCGGCCAGCCGTTTGGCGGAATCCGCCTCCGACACGTTGCCGACCACCACGTCAATTTCGTATTTCTTTTTTATTTTCTTCAGCGTGTCTATCACCGGTTTGCTGTCGCCGTGGGCGGTGTCTATCACCGCCACGTCCAGCCCGGCGCGCAAAAGCTTTTCCAGTCGATCAAAATCGTTTACTCCAATGGCCGCTCCCACCCTTAATCTTCCTTTGTTGTCCAGGTTGTACCCGGACGGGTTTTTCAGCACCACTCTTTTAACGTCTCTGAAAACATACATCCCTAAAACCTTTCCGTCTTTATCCACCAGCGGCAGGGCCTTCTTTTTGTTTTTGGACATAATTTCATAAGCCTCGGCGGCGCTTGTTTTGGGGCCGGCGGTAATTACCTTCTTTGTCATTATCTCCCCGATTTTAACCATAGAATCGGCGCAAAAATCAAAATCATTTTCCGTAATGATTCCAGCGAGCTTGCCTGCCTCGTTTAAAACAGGAAAAGTGTGGAAAGTGTATTCCTCATTTTTCCTCGTTTCCATAATTTCTCCGATGGTCTGACTCTCCAGCGCGCAAACCGGCTCCGCGATAAGCGCGTTAAGATAATGCTTCACTTTGGAAACTTCTTTCGCCTGCGCGTCCGGGTCAAGGTTTTTATGGATGATGCCGATGCCGCCGAGCTTGGCCATCTCAACGGCCATGGCATGCTCCGTCACGGTGTCCATGGCGGCGCTCACCACCGGAATTTTAAGAGAAATGTTTCTGGAAAATTTGGACTCCAGATTCACGCCGTCCGGCATCACCTCGGAGTAGCCGGACTTAAGCCGCACGTCGTCGTAAGTCAGAGCCTCGCCCAACTTGCTTACTTTTTCAAAAAATTTATCTTTGGGAAGTTTTGCTTTCGCCATAAATATAAGGGTAATAATAGCACACAATGAATTAAAATCAGCATGTAAAAAATGTTACCGTTTTTAAGCTCCAGCATAAATTTGGTAACATTTTTTTAACGGAGTTTTTATTTCTGTTTTTATGATTCCTCCAGAATAATTCTGTCTTTAAATCTTCCGCGCTCTTCCGCTTTCTTTTGCTTCACCTGTTCAATTTCTTTTCGGTCAAAATTTTTATAATCTATTATCGCGTCAATCACTTCTAAAATGTCGGCAATTTCTTCAATGTTTTCGTCTTGATTAAACTCATCAACTTCTTCCCGTAATTTTTCTTTTAGTTTCTGCCAATATTCCTCATCACCGGCAATGCGAAATTTGCACTCCTCTCCTTTTTTCCTTATCCTTTCCGGAATCTTATCGCGAACAAGTTTGTTGTATTTCATTTGTTATTGAGTGCCGCTTGTGCAACGTAACAATAGACATCAATTAAATTCAAACCACTCTCCATCGCTTACAACTTCAACCTTTCCATCAATAACCTTTAAAGCTGACTGGTCGTCAAGGGCATAAATTTTTTCGGTCATTCCTTTTACGGCTTCACCTATAAAATCTTTCCTAACCTTGTCAAAATACTGCGAATTAAGATGCGGCAAAACATAGAAATCTATCAAACAAAGCCCTTTCATATTTTCAAACTTATCCAAATCCTCTTTATATATAATATGTGATATATCCAGCGCCAAATCCTTACTGGCCACCATGCTTCCGGCGCTTACTCCGACATAGACTTTATCCTTTAATAATTCCGGCAAAATTTTTATAAGTCCTGATCTGTTTATCCATTCCATAAGGTGATAAGTGTTGCCTCCCTCAAAGTAAATTATATCGGCTTCCTCAAATCTTGGTTTCCATATTTTCTCATCAACGGCTGAAATATCGGCAATTTCAATTGATTTTAAGCCTAATTCTTTCAAACTTATTAAATCATCAATAAGCCAACTCTTATCTCCCTTTTCCACGTTTGACGCGGTAGGAACAAAAACCAAAGAGGTGTCTTCCGGTTTTTTACCAACCAAGTCAAATAAAGCATTCTCTATCTTTTTATTTTTTATTCCGGCTGATGTCAGGAGCAGTTTCATATTTTAATGTTTTCCTGAAAATAACTTTACCCATCCCAAATCAACGTATCGCTTTATATCTTCATAAAATATACTTTTTGAATCAGGCATTTTATTAATATAGATAATTATTTTATCATTTCTTGAAAAATTTAAACCCATAGAAAACGATAATTCCGCGAAAACCCCTGCGCCTATATAACCAACTATGCCATTTTTATCTTCATTGGCTATGAAGTGTATATTACATTTAGATAAAAAATTATAAAAATCCTTGTGGACGTTTGGCCAAACATTAAGGAAATTTTCTTCCACTATCTGAACTGGATAATTAATCACTTCATGTCCCTCATTTTTCCAATAATTTATCCATTTATTAATTGCCTCAATTTGAGATGCACTGGCGGAAATAACAACTTTTTTAGATTTTAGATTACTTCCCATAAAATCTTTCGTACAATTCGGGCGAGTTTGCTTTTATAATTTCTTTAACGGGGTCTGCTTTTTCCGCCGGTTTGAATTGCAAGCCGCCGCGAGCGCCACCTTTCACTTTTTCCGAAAAACTTGAAATAAGTTTTGAACACTCTTGCGCCAGATTGTTTAAATATTTAAATGTTTCAATATTTAAATACTGATTATCCAAAGCCACATACAACTGCGCGCGAACCTCGCCGGCGGAACCTTTCGCGATAAAAAGATAGTTCAGAAATTCCTGCCTGGTGCCTCTCTCAAACCCTTCGGCAATATTGCTCAAAACCGAAACCGACGCTCTTTGGATCTGGTCTTTGAAACCATAATCCCTGCAATCCTTAAAAGATTTATAGACATCGCGGGTCAGCACTCTCGCCTTTTTGAAGCAGAGCAAATCTTCAAATTTTTCTACCGTAGCCATCGATATTTAAATATTTAAATTTTTAAATATTATTTTCCGTGATATTTCTATCCCTTACTGCCTGGCACGCAGGATAATTTCCAATCTTTCCCGTATCTTCTCATGCCAAAACTTGAATTTGCCTATATTTTCCAACTTCAGCCAAGCATATCCTTGATGTTCGTGGCTTAGAACAACTTCGGGCTTCTCCTCTGCCTCGCACAAGAAAGTCACAATATATGTCTCGCCGCTATCGCTCATATCCACGTTTAGAATTTCTTTTACCTCAAAATTTTCTATTCCTGTTTCTTCTCTGATTTCACGCCTCAATCCTTCCAGCCAGCCCTCGCTTTCCAATCTTCCTCCTGGCAACATCCACTTACCATCTCTCTGTAAAATCAGAATTTCTCCACTTTTATTTCGGATTATCGCATTCTGATTTACTTTGAATAATTTATGGCTTTCCATAGTCCTCACGCTCCGTGACATTTCTTATATTTCTTCCCGCTTCCGCATGGGCAGGGGTCGTTGCGGCCGACTTCTTTGTTTGCCGCTGGATTATTTTGAGTAGAACTGTTTTGGCTCGGTTTGTCGCCTATGACCACGCCGGAAGGATGAGCTTCAATCACCTGCTGTTCCTTGGGCTGGCGCATATCTTCGCCGACTTTCAGCGCCATTTCAGCGATAGCGGCGTCTATGCCGCCTTCCATATCCCGGAACATTCTCAACCCTTCGTTTTTGTATTCCACCAGCGGGTCCCTCTGGCCGTAAGCGCGCAAACGCACTGACGAGCGCAAATAATCCATCGCCTCCAAATGCTCCACCCAGTGCATATCTATCGCCTGCAACATTAAAGCGCGCTGGACTCCGAAAAATTTTTCCTCGCCCAATTCTTCTTTTCTTTTTTCCAGCGCTTCTTGTTCTGGAATTATCGTCCGCAGTTCTTCAATTATAAAATTTTTGTCGCCGTGGAGAATTTTCTTGCGTTTTTCGTAAATGATTTTCCTTTGGTGGTTGAGCACGTCGTCGTACTCCAGCAGGTGTTTGCGGGTGTCAAAGTTGAACCCTTCTATCTTGGACTGCGCGGATTCTATGGCGCGGGAGAGCATCCTGTTTTCTATCGGCTCGTTTTCCGGAATACCCATCCGCCCCATAAAGTTCTTGAGCCGATCGGAACCGAAAATCCTCATCACGTCGTCTTCCAAAGAAATAAAAAACTGCGTTTCGCCCGGATCGCCCTGCCTGCCGGAACGCCCTCTCAACTGGTTGTCTATTCTTCTGGCCTCATGTCTTTCCGTGCCCAGCACAAACAGGCCGCCCAGTTTCCTTACCTCCTCCGCCTCTTCTTTTTTCGGCGGATTTCCGCCCAAAACGATGTCCACGCCTCGGCCTGCCATGTTGGTGGCGATGGTCACTCCGCCTTTATGGCCGGACTGGGCGATAATCTCGCCCTCCTCCTCGTGATGCTTGGCGTTGAGCACTTTATGCGGCACGCCTTCTATCTTAAGCAGAGAGGAAAGATATTCGTTTTTGTCTATGGAAACTGTGCCCACCAGAACCGGCTGACCTTTGCCGTGAAGCTCCTTTACCTTTTCCACGATGGCGCTGAATTTTCCTTTTTCCGTCTGGAAAACCAGGTCGGCTTTGTCCATCCTCGCCAACGGTTTGTTCGTCGGCATGTTTACCGTTTCCAGGTTGTAAACTTTGTGGAATTCTTCCGCCGAGGTGAGCGCCGTACCGGTCATACCCGCCAGTTTTTTGAACAATCTGAAATAGTTTTGGAAAGTTATGCTGGCCAGCGTGCGCGACTCTTTCTGCACCGATACGCCCTCTTTGGCCTCAACCGCCTGATGCAACCCCTCAGACCAGCGCCGGCCGGGCATCATTCTGCCGGTAAACTCGTCCACTATTATCACTTCGCCGTTTTTTACCACGTACTCTTTGTCTTTATGAAAAAGCGCCTTGGCTCTTATGGCCGTCTCCAGGTGGTGGACGTGTTTTATCCCTTTTTCCGTGTAGATATTGCTGACACCCAAAAGCTTTTCCGCTTTTTCTATGCCTTGTTCCGTAAGCGTTATCGCCCGATGCTTTTCGTCCACCTTAAAATCCGCCTCATTGTCCATCTTCTGGGCGATCTTGGCGAACATTATGTAAAACTCATCCGAGTCGGCGCTCGGAGCGGATATGATTAGCGGCGTCCTCGCCTCGTCAATCAAAATTGAGTCTATCTCGTCCACGATGGCAAAATTATGTTCTCTTTGCGACAAGTGATTGACGTCGTAGGAAATATTGTCGCGCAGATAATCAAATCCGAACTCGTTGTTGGTGCCGTAAGTAATGTCGGCCAGATACGCCTCTCTTCTGGAACACGGCCGCAGATATTCATGCACAACATGGAACGCGCCCGTGGTGTCCCTTTCTTGATCTAAACCGTCTTCGGTATTTTCAGTTTTAAGTTTTGCGTTGTCGTTTTGAGCTTTAAGTTTTGAGCTTTGAGCTTGCGTATGTTCCGCGTCGTATAAATAACTCGCCTCATGATTGATACACCCCACGCTCAATCCCAGCGCGTTGTAAATCTGCCCCATCCAGACAGCGTCTCTGCGGGAAAGATAATCGTTGACCGTCACCACGTGCACGCCCTTGCCGGTCAAGGCGTTAAGATACGCCGGCAGGGTGGCAACCAGCGTTTTACCCTCTCCCGTTTTCATTTCCGCGATTTTACCCTGATGTAAAACGATGCCGCCCAAAAGCTGGACGTCGTAATGTCTCTGTTTGAGCGTTCTTTTGGCCGCTTCGCGAACGGCCGCGAACGCTTCCGGCAAAATATCGTCCAGCGTCTGCCCTTCATCTAGACGTTTTTTAAACTCCTCCGTTTTTGCCTTCAGTTCTCCGGCGGACAGTTTTTCAAAATCTTTTTCCAGTTCATTTATTTTGGCAACGACAGGCTCTAGCTTCTTTAAAAAGCGTTTGTTGGAATCGCCTATGATTTTGGTTAAAAATGACATAGAAAATTAAATTCGAAATCCGAATATCGAAATCCGAAACAAATTATAATTTTTTAAATTCCAAATTTTAAACTGTTTTTAATTTTGTTATTTAGAATTTAGATATTGTTTCGTATTTCGTGCTTCGGGTTTTGGATTTATTTTATCTTCGGCGCTTTAAAGCCGATGTAAGCCACGCCGACGGTGCCGACAATCGCCACCATTAGAACCAGCGAGGTATTAAGCAGTCCGGGATCGGCCTTAAGGACAAGGTAGGTTGAGCCGAACCACATCACCGCCACCGCTATCGCCACCCAAGGATACTTCATATTGTTTTCTTTTTCTTTAATTCTTTTAACGCTTCGTAAACTTCCGGATATTTCTCCGCGTAATAAACAACGGTTTCCATCACCCTTTCTCTGGACGCCTTTATGTTCTCTTTGTGCTCCGCGGCTTCTTCCGTAAACTTTTCCCAATCGTCGCTGACGGAGCGGATTTTAGCGCCAATCTCTTCACGGTTTGTTTCGTTGTTTATCGCATCTTCAACTTTTTCAGCCGGAAACTCGTCAAAGAAAGAACTAAACGCCTTTATTATATCAAAAGAGGGCGACATTTGCAAAGCAATTTCCTCCACCAGCGCCAATGACCGAAGAAAGAGCAAAACGTCCAAAGGCAGCAAAACTCCCTTCATTTTCATCGCTTTCAAAAGACTAAAAACGGTTCCGGAAAACTTTCCTCCGGCGGAGGCGGCGCTTTCTTCCGGCTGTGGCTCTACTACCGCGGAAACAACGCTTTTGATCTCGTTTTTAAAATCTTCAAAAATCGTGTTTTTGATGACTTCGAAAAATTTTTCCGTTTTCCTGCTTTTTAAAATGTCGCTCTGGATGTAATTGTCCACCTCGCCGTTAAAAATATTTTTGGCCGTGTCCGTTATCAGCGCGGCGACGTCTTCCGCGCTCCTGGCGGAAAAAGCGCCGATTATTTTCAGCAATAGGCGGCGGTTTTCTTTCTCGGCTTCCGCGACGATTCCGAAATCAAGAAAAGCCAGTCTGTTGTCCGGCAAAAAAATGATGTTGGCCGGATGCGGGTCGGCGTGGAAAAACCCATCAACGAAATACTGGCGGCAAATTTCTGTCGTCAGGTATTCAGCTAGGATATCTGGTTCTATATTTTTCTCAACCAGCTCGTCTTTTTTATCTTTCCAAATATCAGCGTCACCGGCGGAAAACCCGTTATCTATAAACTCCTGAACTACAACTCTCGGAAAAGAAAACTGGGGATAATGCTTGGGGATAACGGTGGCCGGCCTCGCCTGGCTGTATTGGGAAAATGCTATCGCGTTGCCCGTTTCGTATCTGAAGTCAAGCTCGCTTCTCGTCCACTTTATAAATTCTTCGGCTATTTCTCTGGCGCCTACTAAAACCGAGGGGTTGAAAAAATCATAAACCGCCGCCAGGAATTTTATCGCGGCAAAATCGGTTTCAAAAACCTTTATCGTATCCGGGCGCTGGATTTTGACCGCCACCGTTTCGCCGTTATGGAGTTTGGCTTTATAAACCTGGGCAATGGAAGCGGAAGCTATCGGCTCGTCGCCGAACTCGGAGAAAAATTTACCAACAGTTTCCCCTGATTCCTCCACAAAAATATTTTGGATTTCAGAAAACGGAGCGGGCAAAGTCTTACCGCGCAACTTTAACAGCTCGGCGGAAAATCGCGGCGGCAGAAAATCTTGCCGCGCGGCCAAAATCTGCCCGAGCTTTATAAACGCTCCGCCAGACATCTCAAAAAAAAGCCGCAACTTCTGCGGCCGCGTCGTTTTGCGCTTGAATAAAACAACCAGCGCCACCCACAAAATCCGCGCCAGCCTTTTTAAAACCAGGGATGTTTTTGTCTTTGCCATCACGAAATTAAACCTAGTTTGACCGGAAACCGATGTAAGCGATAACCACCGTGGTCAAAACCGTAAAAACGTAAAAATTGTTCGGATTCTCCAGCCGGTCGGACAATATCAGCATTATGGCCGACAACCAGAGGGCGACCACCGCCAAACTCACCCAAGCGTAACGCATATGTGAATTAAATTCTAAATCCGAATATCGAAATTCGAAACAAATTATAAATTCTAATTTTAAAATTCAAAATAGTTTAGAATTTACAATTTAATATTTTGAAATTGTTTCGTGCTTCGTTCCGTCCAGAGAAGGCCGGTAAAGCTTGACTCCAACACATATCCTATGTGAGCGCTTATACCGGCCGTCGCTGGAAAGAAGTGATTTCAGTATAGCAAAAGAAAGGCAAAATAGAAAAGAGCCCTCATTCTTAAAAAAGAATTCGGGCTCCTAAAGGTTCAAAAAAATATCGCTATTTTACTGCAACTTGTGAGGCTTTTCAGCCAGCATGCCTTCCTTTTGTTTTTGTTCGTATAGCCGCCTTATTTTTATTATCAACCAAATATTGTCTTCAATATCGGCACATCTTTGTACTATTTTCGACATTTTTAATATTTCCTCTTGCAGGTGTTCGGGCGGGTTTTCGGGTATGTACTTTACAATCGTTTCCGCCACTTGGGTAAGCACGCTTCTTTTGTGATTAGTTAAATCCACCTTCATCTCAATAAGCACCTCGTCATTGAGATAGCCAAGGGTTTTAAACTCCTCGGACTCTTCCAGACTAGGCGCTTCCAACAAATTTTCCAACAGGTCTTCTTTGTTAAAACTAGGCGCCTCATTCCAACCAAAAGCAACATTGCCGCCAAATAAAAAACCAACAAAAATAAATATCCCCATCAGCGTCTTCATTGTCATTTCCTCCAAAAAAATTTGTTAAAGAAATGTTAGAAGAACACTCTTCTAAATTGGCCAACAAAACCTCTAGTGTTAAATTA